>NZ_JAYXIH010000002.1:0-221989 GCF_036016755.1 Aurantimonas sp. A3-2-R12
CATCGCGCCGTAGATCATGGCGCGATCATCGCCGGTCAGGTCCGCAATGCCGGACTTGACGACGAGACCGCCGAGTTCAATCAGATGCCGCGTGCGTTTGCGGCGTTCGACCTGCCAAGTGCGCATGTCATGCCGCGCCCGCGCCGCCTGATGCCGGTTGCGTGCTGCCCGATTGCGCCGGAGCGCCGCCAATGTCGCGGTCAGTCGCTTTTGCAGATCGCCGCGATTTGCTGCGAAAGAACGCGGCCCCGCGCTTGGCCCAGGACTCCCTCCTCCCGGCATCGGTTGTTTCGGCCAGCACGATCAGCGCGCCCGCCAGTTCCTCGGGGCTGAACGCATCGGCGCCGGTGGCGATCACCAATTCGCCAAGCTGCTGCATCTTGCGGATCTTCAGGTCTTTAGCCTTGTCTTCGAGAGCTTTCAGTTCCGCGTCATAGTCCCGTGGCTTGCGCATGGCATCCTCCAGAAGCTGTTGATGCAGCGATGTTAGTTGAGCGCCTGCCGCAATGCTGTAAGGTTGTCGGGACGGTCTGGCACGCGCCGGTCCAACCCGAGATTTTTTCGAGGGAGGGCGCGCTTATACGTCGTTCCGACGTGCGCTTGACCGTGCCAATGCTTGATCGCGATGGCGATCTATCATCTTCACGTCAAGGTCATTGGCCGCAAGGCCGGGAGCAGCGCGGTGGCCTCCGCCGCTTACCGTTCCGCCTCGCGGATGCGCGACGAGCGGATTGACCGCGTTCAGGACTTTTCCGCCAAGCGGGGCGTCGTCCATTCCGAGGTGCTGCTGCCGGAGAACGCGCCTGAGGCATGGAGCGACCGCGAACGACTGTGGAACGACGTCGAAGCCTTTGAGGTCCGCAAAGACGCCCAGCTTGCCCGTGAGGTGGAGTTCGCCCTTCCGCGCGAGATGAGCAAGGCTCAGGGCATCGAACTCGCCCGCGACTTCGCGCAATCGGAATTCGTCGACCAGGGCATGATCGCCGACCTCAATGTGCATTGGGATATCGGCGAGGACGGCACGCCAAAACCCCATGCCCATGTCATGCTCACCATGCGCCAGATTGAGGTAAATGGGGACGAGAACGGCTTTGGCCGGAAGGTCCGCGACTGGAACCGCACCGGGATGGTCGAGCGGTGGCGGGAGCGTTGGGCCGGGCATGTCAACGAGCGGCTGGCCGAACTCGACATCGACGCGCGGATCGATCATCGCAGCCTTGAAGCGCAGGGCATCGGGCTTGAGCCGCAAAGCCAGATCGGCGCACCCGCGCAGCGGATCGAGACACATCGTGTCGAGACACGTTGTGTCGAGGACGACGGCATCGAGACACGTCGTGTCAAAGGCGAAGGGATCGAGGCGGCCGCCACCGTTGCGGATCGGGCCGAGATGCACCGGCAGATCGCCCGCGACAATGGCCAACGCATCATCGCCGATCCGTCCCTCGCATTGGATGCGATCACGCATCAGCAATCGACCTTCACGCGGCGCGGAATGGCGCGGTTCGCGCATCGGCACAGCGACGGCATCGACCAGTTCAATGCGGTGACACATGCCATAGGAAACGCGCCCGATCTGGTCGAACTGGGACGGGACCGACGCGGCGAGGACCGGTTCACCACCCGCGACATGATCCAAGCCGAACAGCGCCTGCACCGCGCCACTCAACTCATGGCCGGGGCCGAACGCCACGAGGTCGATGACAGGTACACAGTGGCCGCACTGGCGCATGCCGAACAGCGCGGCCTTGTCCTCTCCGACGAACAGGCCGATGCGCTGGCGCATGTCACCGACGGGCGCGATCTCGGCATCGTGGTCGGCCATGCCGGAACGGGAAAGAGCGCGATGCTGGGCGTCGCGCGGGAAGCCTGGGAGGCATCGGGCTATGACGTTCGCGGCATCGCTCTGTCCGGCATCGCCGCTGAGAATCTCGAAAGCGGATCGGGCATAGCATCGCGCACCATCGCCAGCATGGAACATGGCTGGCGGAACGGCCGCGATCTGCTCACCAGCGGTGACGTGCTGGTGATCGATGAGGCCGGCATGGTCGGCACGCGCCAGATGGAGCGCGTGCTGTCCCATGCCGCCGACGCCGGCGCGAAGGTCGTACTGGTCGGCGATCCGCAGCAGCTACAGTCCATCGAAGCGGGCGCGGCCTTTCGCTCGATCCATGAGCGCCACGGTGGCGCGGAGATCGGCGAGGTGCGTCGCCAGCGCGAGGACTGGCAGCGCGACGCCACGCGCGATCTGGCAACCGGCAGAACCGGCAATGCGATCCATGCCTATGACAGTCATGGCATGGTGCATGAAGCCCAAACGCGGGAACAGGCGCGCGATGATCTGATCGACCGCTGGGACCGCGACCGGCAGGCCGAACCGGATCGCAGCCGGATCATCCTCACCCATACCAATGCCGAGGTGCGCGCCCTCAATGAAGGTGCGCGGGAGCGAATGCGGGACGCGGGCGATCTGGGTGAGGACGTGCGCGTCGCCGTCGAACGTGGCCCGCGCAGCTTCGCCAGTGGAGACCGCGTCATGTTCCTGCAGAACGAGCGCGGGCTTGGCGTGAAGAACGGCACGCTCGGCACCATCGAAGAGGTCAGCCCCAGGAACATGATCGTGCGCACCGACGATGGCCGCTTCGTCTCGTTCGACCTCAAAGATTACGACCGCATCGACCACGGCTATGCGGCGACAATCCACAAGGCGCAGGGCATGACGGTGGATCGGACGCATGTGCTGGCCACGCCGGGGATGGACGCCCACGGCAGCTATGTCGCGCTGTCCCGGCATCGCGACGGCATGGACCTGCATTATGGCCACGACGACTTCGCCGGTCAGGACCGGCTCGCTCGCACCCTGTCGCGCGACCGGGCCAAGGACATGGCATCCGACTACCAGCAGATCGACCCGGCGCGGGATTACGCCGAACGGCGCGGCATCACCTTCCGCGCCCGGGTTGCCGAGATCGTGCGTAAGGTCGTGCCGGAAAAGGTGCGCGGCATGTTCGACGGGTTGCGACTGCCCGCCGATGGCGGACAGGGGCCGGAACGGGCAGCGCCGACGCCGGGCGCTGGCGAAGCGCAGGGGCCGGTACGGGAAAGCGCTGCGGCAAAGGTCCGGCGAACGACGGATGCGCCGGAAAGAGCCGTGGCGGCGGCCCCGGAGGCGGCACTGCGCAAGGCCCGCACCGATGCGCTCATCCGTCATGCCCGCGCGGTGGACGCGATCTTCAGCGCCGAAGATGCGGGCGGCAAGCGAAGCCCGGACCAGATGCGGAAACTTTCCGACGCTCGCAAGGCTTTCGAGGGCGTGCGGCCTCATGGCTGGCGGGATGCGGAAGCAGCTTACGTGAAAGAGCCCGGCCTCGCCCGAGAGGCAGGTGCAGGCAGGGTCAACCGCGCCATCCGGGCGCTCCAGCTGGAAACCGAAATCCGCACCGATCCCAGCCGCCGCGCCGACCGCTTTGTCGAGCGCTGGCAGAAGCTGGACCGCGCCAGCCAGCATCAATACCAGGCGGGCGACATGGCGGGCTACAAAGCCACCCGGTCGGCAATGGGCGACATGGCCAAGAGCCTCGAACGCGATCCGCAGATGGAATCCCTGCTCGCCAACCGCAAGGCCGCGCTAGGCATCGACATGGAGGCTGGCCGCCGACTCGGCGCGGCCCTCGCCCTCTCTCACGGTCTCGACCTCGGGAGAGGAAGGGGGATCGGGATATGAGAACCGTCCTATGTGCCGCCGTTTCCATCCGGCGCCGCGACGGTTACCCGAACCCTCTTGCGCCCCGGCAAGGGCCTGTCCTGACTGGACAAAGAGCCGTCAGAAACCGCCAGCCGGAGGCATCGCATCCATGCCCGCACCAGACCGTATCGTCCGCCTGAATACCGTCCTCGCCCGGACGGGCCTGTCTCGCTCCACTATCTACCGCAAGATCGCCGAGGGCACGTTCCCCGCCCAGATGAGGATCAGCATCAACGGTGCTGGTTGGCATGAATCCGACATCGACCGTTGGGTCGCCAGCCCCGCGTTATGGCGGCCCAGCAGCAAGTTCGACTTCGATGACCTCTGATCGCGCGGACGACGGCGCAGGGGCAGCGTCTCGTTCCCGGCGCGTCAGGCCGCCGACCGTATCGGAGCAGCTTGAAAACCTGCTCGGATACCATGTGCCCATGGGCCGACCGCCCAAACATGACCTGTCCATATGGACCGTCACCGACGACTGGCCCCATCCCGTTCCGGTCACACAGGCCGAGGTCGAAGTGTTCGAGCAATGGTTCGGTGATCTCTTCGACGAACTCTTCGGTCCGGGCGGCTGATCCCGACCCCGAGCGATGGAGGATCAACAGGAAGTATTGCAATATGAGTTATAGTGTGGTACATAGGCTCAAATTTGGGGTAAGCGAATGATCGTCGGCTTTCGGGATGACTGGTTGCGGGCCTTTTTTGTGGATGATGTCAGCTCGCGCAATATCCCGTCCGATCTTGAAGCCCGGTTGTTCCGCAAGCTCCAGATGATTGACGACGCCGTAACCGATCAGGACCTGCGCGTTCCGCCCAGCAATCACTTCGAGAAGTTGCGCGGTAATCTGGCGGGGTTCCATTCAATCCGCGTCAACCAGCAATGGCGGCTGATCTTTCGCTGGGATGGCAAGCGCGGGGAGGCGGACGGGATTTATCTGGACGATCACAGTTACCGATGAGAGCGAGGCCGACCATGCTAACCACGAAGCGCAAGCCGGCCACTGTCGGTGAAATCCTGACCGAAGAGTTCATGCAGCCGATGGGCCTGACCCAGGGTGCGCTCGCCGAGGCGATGGGCGTTCAGCGCAAGCACGTCAACGAGTTGTGCGGCAACCGCAGGAATGTGACCGCCGCGACCGCGCTTATCCTCGCGCGCGTGTTCGGCAACAGTCCCGACTTCTGGCTTAACGTGCAGCGGCGCAACGATCTCTGGGAAGTCATGAACACGCCAAGGGAGCGCGAGCGTATCGAACGCGCCCGCCCATTGAAGCGCGCCGCCTGAGCCTCATACGACCGGATTGTTCGGTCCCGACACTTGTTTGAGAAGGAGACCGGACATGCCCGTCACCTCTTCCACGATCCCCCAGCGCGCCGCCCTCTATCTCCGCGTTTCGACGGCGCGGCAGGCCGAGCATGACGTGTCCATCCCGGACCAGAAGCGGCAGGGCGAAGCTTACTGCGCTTCGCGCGGCTACCAGCTTGTCGAGACCTTCGTGGAGCCCGGCGCGTCCGCCACCAACGACCGCCGCCCGGAGTTCCAGCGCATGATCGAGGCGGGCACGTCCAAGCCCGCGCCCTTCGATATCGTCGTGGTCCATTCGTTCAGCCGCTTTTTCCGCGATCACTTCGAGCTTGAGTTCTATGTCCGCAAGCTCGCCAAGAACGGCATCAAGCTCATCTCCATCACGCAAGAGATGGGCGACGATCCGATGCACGTCATGATGCGCCAGATCATGGCGCTGTTCGACGAGTATCAGTCCAAGGAGAACGCCAAGCATGTCATGCGGGCCTTGAAGGAGAATGCCCGGCAGGGCTTCTGGAACGGCTCGCTGCCGCCTATCGGCTACCGTGTCGTCGCAGCCGAGCAGCGTGGGGCCAAGACCAAGAAGAAGCTGGAGATCGACCCGCTACACGCCGACACGGTGCGGCTGATCTATCGCCTTGCGCTGGAAGGGGACGGCACCACCGGCCAGATGGGAGTCAAGAACATCGTCTCCTACCTCAACGGCCGCCGCATCTTCACCCGCGACGGCGGACGCTGGGGTATCGGGCAGGTCCACCGCATTCTGACGCGCCGCACCTATATGGGCGAGCATGAGTTCAACAAGCGTAGCAAGTCCAAGGAACTGAAGCCCGCCAGCGAGATCGTGACGGTTCCGGTCCCGCCGATCATCGACCGGGAGACCTTCGACGCGGTCCAGGCGCGGCTCAGGGCGCGCAATCCCAAGGTCATGCCCGCCCGCGTCATCAGCGGGCCGACCATGCTCACCGGCCTGATCCATTGCGCCAAATGCGGTGGGGCCATGACGATCCGCACCGGCAAGGGCGGGCGCTACCGCTATTACGCCTGCTCGATGAAGGCGCGGCAGGGACCAACCGCCTGCGAGGGCATGGCCGTGCCGATGGAGAAGCTGGACGATCTGGTCGCCGATCACCTTGAGAGCCAGCTTCTTCAGCCCGAGCGGCTGGAAACCATCCTCGCAAGCGTGCTCGACCGGCGGCAGGAGCAATCCGAGCGCCGCCGCGACCATATCGCCGAACTGAACAAGCGGGCCGCCGAATCGGAACTGCGGCTCAAGCGTCTCTACGACGCCATAGAGGCGGGCGTGGCCGATATCGACGATCCCGCGCTCAAGGACCGCATCTACGGGCTCAAGGCCATCCGGGATCAGGCCAAGGCCGACGCAGAGCGAGCGCAGGCCATGCTCTACAACTCCGGCAGCAAAGCCGTCACCCCGCAGATGGTCCGCGCTTTCGCCAAAACCGCCCGCCAGCGCATCCGGCTCGACGGCGGCGGCTACCGCCGCGACCACCTGCGCGCGCTTGCCCAGCGTGTCGAGGTCGCCGAGGGCGAGGTTCGGATCATGGGATCGAAGTCCCGCCTGCTACAGGCGCTGATCGGAAAAAATGGCGTAAATTCAGTGCCCACTCAGGGACTGAAGTGGCGGAGAGAGAGGGATTCGAACCCGCAGTCCCGAAGACGGCGCAGAAAGAGCAGACAGGCCCCAATTCGACTGGACTTCCGCGAGAGGGGAAGCATGCATGGTCCGAGCCCGGGAGCACCTCGGGCTTCAGGTGGTAGCAGCGCAGGCATTGGGCCGGCGCACCGAATGGGAGAAACCCATGACGACCACCACTAAGCTGACCGACACCCACCTCGTCATCCTGAGCCATGCTGCGCAGCACCCTGAAGGCCACGTCCTGCCACTGCCTGACGGCGTCGGCAAGAAGGGCGGCACCGGCACGCGAGCGCTGAAGTCGCTGCTCCGGCGACAGCTTATCCAGGAAGAGATTGCCGGCACCGAAGATCAGGAGTGGGCGCGCGCGGAGAATGGCGAACGCCTCACCCTCACGATCACGCCGGCAGGACTCGCCGCCATCGGGGTGTCCGGGGCGATCGAGCAGGCGGATGATGGATCGGCGGGAGAGCCGGTCACCACCTCTGCCGCCCCGAAGACCAGCTCGCAGGTGAGCAGGGACCTCGATACGAGCAACAGCGGATGCCCCGATGTAGTGTTTCGCGCCGATACGAAGGGCGCTGCCATCGTCGATCTGCTCCGACGGGAGGCGGGCGCGACACTTGCAGACTTGATGGCGGCGAGCGGCTGGCAGGAGCACTCGGTGCGCGGTTTCCTCTCCGGCACGCTCAAGAAGAAGCACGGGCTGACCATCGCCAGCGACAAGACCGATGGCATTCGCCGGTACAGGATCGCATCCTGAGGGGGGCGGCGGCGGTGAGAGATTGCACCCTTCTCGAAGAGATCGGCGGCCTCGCCGATCTCGACCTCGCCTCGTTGCGCAGCCGATGGCTCGGACTCTACGGCTCCGAGGCACCGGACCGCATGAGCCGAGAGCTTCTCATCCAGGCGGTCGCCTACCGACTGCAGGAGATCGCCTTCGGCGGCCTCTCCTCGGTCAGCCGCGCCACGATCACGAATGGCCGGGGATCGACGACGACAGAACGCATTCGTATAGATCGCAGTGTGAAGGCGGGCACGCGCTTCATTCGAGAGTGGCAGGGGCGGACGGTCGAGGTCGTCGCCAACGGAAGCGGCGGCTACCTTTATCGTGGCTGCACCTACAGGTCGCTCAGCGCCATTGCCAGGGAGATTACCGGCACAAGATGGTCCGGACCTGCCTTCTTCGGTCTCACGCGGGAGAGCAACCATGGCCCGGCGTAACACGGCACTGCCGGAAGGACGGCGCCACAAGCTGCGCTGCGCCGTCTATACGCGCAAGTCGAGCGAAGAAGGTCTGGAGCAGAGTTTTAACTCGCTCCACGCCCAGCGGGACGCCTGCGAAGCCTTCATCGCCAGCCAGATCCATGAAGGGTGGAGGCTATTGCCGGAGGCATATGACGATGGCGGCCTCTCCGGCGGTTCGATGGAGCGCCCTGCCCTCAAGCGGCTTCTTGGGGATGTGCGTAGCGGGCTCATCGACATCGTGGTCGTTTACAAGGTTGACCGGCTGACCCGCTCGCTCGCCGACTTCGCCAAACTCACGGAGCTGTTCGAAGCCCACGGCACCTCGTTCGTTTCCGTCACCCAGGCCTTCAACACCTCGACCTCGATGGGGCGGCTGACACTCAACGTCCTCCTCTCCTTCGCCCAGTTCGAGCGCGAGGTGGCGGGGGAGCGCATCAGGGACAAGATCGCCCTGTCGAAGCGGCGGGGCATGTGGATGGGCGGCCTCCCGCCGCTCGGCTATGACGGTGTTGACCGCAAGCTTGTCATCAACGAGCCCGAGGCTGAGACGGTGCGCGAAATCTTCCGCCGTTACCTGGAGGTCGGTTCCATCGCCATCTTGAAGCGATCGCTCGATGCCGAAGGTATCGTTTCCAAACGCCGCCGCTTCCGCGACGGCAAGGAGATGGGTGGCGTGAGCCTCAGCCGCGGCGCGCTCTACCAGATCCTGCGCAACCGCCTATACCGCGGCGAAATCGAACATCGCGGAGAGGTTCATCAGGGCGAGCACAAGGCTATCATCCCCGACAAGTTCTGGAGTGATGTGCAGGCCCGCTTGGCGGACCAGAGCCACCGGCCGCGGGGATCGAAATCCCGCGCCGCCTCGGCACCCTTGGCGGGCCTGCTTTTTGATTCTGACGGCAACAGGATGAGCCCGACCTACGCGATCAAGTCCGGGCGGCGCTACCGCTACTACACATCCGCGCCGCTCGTTCGCGGCACCGCCGACGGCAAAGGCATGCGCGTGCCGGCGCCGGACGTCGAACGACTGGTCGTCACCACTATCGCCGATCACCTCACCGATCCGCAATGGCTGGCCGGAATCGCACGAGGTGCCGAGCTCTCCCAGCTGACCAGGATCATCAGCTCCGCACAGCGGTTGTACCAATCGATGGGGGAGCCGGCCGAGCAAGAACTGCAGCTCAAGGCGATCCTGCAGATCATCGAGCGGATCGGGGTGGCCGAGGACAGCGTGACCCTCGCCATCAACCGAATGGCGCTGGGTGAGGCGCTGGAGATCGCAGAGCCTGACTGGATCGCGAACATCGCCGACGTTGAGGAGCCGATCGAGATCGCCGTCGCCATTCGACTGCAGCGATGTGGCAAGCAGGTCCGGCTCATCCTCGGGGAGGTCAGCAGCAAGACGAGATTACCCCATGCCGATCTCGTGCAACTCGTACGCGATGGCCATCGGTGGTTCGAAGACCTGCGCTGCGGCCGGGCAGCCACCATCGCCGCGATTGCCAGACGGGATCGGCATCAGGTCTCCCATGTCAGCCGCAACCTGTCGCTTGCCTTCCTCGCCCCGGATATCACGGAGATGATCCTTACCGGCCGACAGCCCATCACGCTGACGCCCGAGCGATTGAAGGCCGCGCGTCCCCTGCCTCCGGGCTGGAACGAGCAGCGCGCCATCCTGCTTGACTGACTCATCATCCGGCAATCCAGATGATATCCTTGGCTTCCGCCGGGGCATTGCTCGTTCACCTGGCATTATGCCAGCCCGCGGACTTGCTCCTGGTGTTTCGCATCATCCCGCGAGCATGTCGGGAATCTAACCGACGGAGAATGCGAGGCGACCATCGCGCGAATTTCGGCCGAATTGGCTTTGGAGAGAGCGGCACCGGCGGCGGGCTAGCCGCTAACCTCCGGAAACCACGGAGGTTCCTGGGGAGCACTCGCATGTCGCGGAAATGCCAGAGACTGGCTGGCTGGGGCGGCAGGGTTCGAACCTGCGAATGGCGGCATCAAAAGCCGCTGCCTTACCACTTGGCGACGCCCCAAAGCTCGCGTCCGGTGGCGTGCTATAGCCTCTGGCCGGCCGTCATGCAACGACCGACCGCGCGGCAAATCAATCATGTTTTTCGCTGATCGCCGCCGGGCAACTTGCATCATCCGCAGCCTGCCCGATGTACCGCCCGGAAAACAGCGGCAGGATGACACACCATGGCCAAGGGCAAGCAGACCCAACTCTCGAAACGGGCGGGCGCGGAAAAGAAGGCAGACCTGCTGCTCGATCGCGGGCCGGCGGCCAGGGTCGATCTGTTCTTCACCCATCAGGACCGGCTGGCCCATGTCGATGATCCGATCTGGCAGGATGTATCGGCGCTCGCCGTCACCGGCCGCTCGATCTTCTGCACTTGCGACGAGACCTCGACCATCGAGCGCGTGAGCTTCGATCCGAAGACCGGCAAGGCTGGCGAGCACACACATTTCGTGCTCGGCGAGACCTTTGACCTGCCGGAGGGACCCGGCGGCGAGATGGATATCGAGGGTCTGGCGGTCGCCGATGGCTATCTCTGGATCTGTGGCTCGCACTCCCTGAAACGCGACAAGCCGGAGGATGACGGGCTCAAGGACATGGAGGACATCGACTGGGACGCCAATCGCGGGTTTCTCGGCAAGGTGCCGCTGCTCGATCGGGGTGACGGCGTTTTCGATCTCGTGGCGGCGATCGAACCGCTCGACGGCGCGCCGGCGCGCGCGGCCCGGATGGTCCCCATGAGGAAATCCCGGAAAACGCCGATCCGCAAGATGTTGGCCAAGGATAAGTTGATCGGCCCGTTCATGGATCATCCCTGCAAGGAAAACGGCTTCGACATCGAGGGGCTCGCCGTCACGGGAAACACGGTCCTTCTGGGGCTGCGCGGCCCGGTCGTCGGCGGCTATGCGATGATCGTTCGCATGGAGATGAAGGACGCCAAGAACGGGTTCCTGAAGCCGCGAAAACTCGATGGCGGCAAACGCTACAGGCTGCAGGCGATCAATCTCGACGGCCAGGGCATTCGCGACATGCATTGGCAGGACGGCCGGCTGTTGATTCTGTCCGGCGCCACGACCGATCTGGAAGCCCTGCAGTCGGTCTTCGCCATCGAGGACTACGATCCCGAGCGGAACATCTACGAGGACGACGCCTTGGCGCGCGTGCTCAACCTGCCGGCGATCCGCGGCTCCGACCATGCCGAGGGAATCGCGCCGATCGAGATCGACGGCGTGGCGAAACTTCTCGTCGCTTATGATTCTCCGCACGAGGACCGGACCGACGCCAAGACCCAGCGCCTGACCACCGACATGTTCGAACTCGCCTCGGCGCGATCCGCGTCGCCGAAGCCGCGCGCCGCGGGCGGCAAAGGTTGAGCAGGCCAGTGACCAGCTTCGATACCGCCTTCGACCCCGCCTACGGAAAGGCCGTCCCCCTCGGCGACTCCGTCTGGCGGGTCACCGCGCGCAATCCGAGCCCGTTCACCTTTCATGGCACCAACAGCTATGTCGTGGGCGACGATCGTTGCTTCGTCGTCGATCCGGGCCCCGACGACCCGGCGCATCTGGACGCGCTGCTCGTCGCGATCGACGGCCGTCCGGTCGATGCAATCCTGTTGACCCATACCCATCGCGACCACACCGGCCTGGTCGACCGGCTGAAGGACATTATCGGCGCTCCGCTTCTCGGCGGCGGGCCGCATCGCCCGATGCGCCCGCTGCTGGCCGGCGAGGAAGCGCTGATCGAGGCCGCTGGCGATGCGTCCCTCGTCTTCGACCGCACGCTTCCGGACGACGAGACGCTGGTCCTCGGCGGCACGAGCGTCACGGTAATCGCCACCCCCGGCCACTGCGCCAACCATCTGGCCTTCGCGATCGGCACGGACGGAACGGTGCTGTCGGGCGATCACGTCATGGCCTGGTCGACGACGATCGTCGCGCCACCGGATGGCGCCATGCGGGACTACATGAATTCGCTCGATCGCCTGCTCGCTCGCGACGATTCACGCTATCTGCCCGGCCATGGTGGCGCGGTCGGACGGCCGAAGGCCTTCGTGCGGGCGCTCATCGGCCATCGCCGGATGCGCGAGAATGCGATCCTGACGCGTCTTCGCGCCGGTGACCGGACGATCCCGGCGGTCGTCGCGGCGATCTATCGCGGCACCGATCCGAAGCTGCACGGCGCCGCGGGTTTGTCGGTGCTGGCCCATCTGGAAGACTTGGCCGAGCGCGGCCTGGTGGCGGCCGACGGGCCGCCGACGCTCGATACCCACTTCGCGCCCGCTTGACTGCCACAGGCCGCCCCGGGAAACGAGATCAGCCTCCCGTGTCGACCGTCTCCAGTCCGGCCATCGCCGTGTCGAGATCTTCGAGGAAGCGCTCGATAAAGCGACGATTCTGGCCGAAGTCGACATCGATCGAGCGTGAGACCGATTGCAGATCGACGAAACTCTCGTCGCCGTCCTGGACGATGCGGATGCTGATATCGCTCGGCAGGGCGAAGAGAAGATCGCGGGCGATGGCGCTGATCCGGTATTGTTCGCTATCGGGCCGGTCGAGCGGATCGGGAGCGGCCTCGGCATCGATTCCGGCCCGCGCCGTTGGGATCGGGATGTCGCCAGCTCCGCTAACGCCGAGGTCACCACCGGCCAGTTCCGGCGCCGCGACGACGGCACTGGCCGGACCTTCGGCGACAACACCGCCGACCTGCCAGCCCAGATCATCCAGCACCACACGCGCGGCGGCATAAACCCGTGGCGCGGTGGCGACGAAACGCCGCCCCGGAACAACGCTCGGCTCCGCCAGGGCCGCCTCGGGCGCGGCCACAACCGGCGCGTCGGCAGGCGCTTGAGGCTCGATCACCGCGGCGGGACCGTCGGGGTCCAAGCCGTCCGTATAGGCGGCGTTCGTCCTCGGATTCACGGCCGCGAGATAGGCCGTATAGGCAAAAGGAGAGAGCACGATGCTCGCCAGGACAAAGGCCCCGAGCGCCGCGCCGCCGCCGGCGACCCCCTGGAACCAGACCCGAACGAGCCCATACAGGGAGATCAGCAACGCCAGCGCGGCAACGCCGGCGGTCAAGAGCAGAAGGCCGATCAAGGCCTGCGGCACGATGGCCCCAAGCCTGAAGATGGCAAGCGACGTGACCAACAACATCAACGCGAAGGCCGCCAGCCTGCGGGCAAAGCCCGCCAGCCGCAGCCGCTTGCGCAGATAGTGCCCCGAAACCGGGAGCCGTCCGTAAATCGAACTCATGGGCGATCCTTAAAAGCCACGGCCCTGTCGCGTCGGCCCCGGCGGCCATTGAACCGCCGGTACGCGCATAACTCAGGCCGTGGGCAGGCGATAGTCACGAAACTGATCCCTGAGTGTCGTCTTCTGTATCTTGCCGGTCGCCGTATGGGGAATTTCCGACACGAAGGCGACGTCGTCCGGCATCCACCATTTGGCGACCTTGCCCTCCAGAAAGCCGAGAATGTCTTCCTTGGAAGGCTCCCGCCCCTCCTTGCGGACGATGACGAGCAGCGGCCGCTCGTCCCATTTGGGATGGGCGAGACCGATCACGGCGGCTTCCGCGACATCGGGATGGCCGACGGCGAGATTTTCCAGATCGATCGTCGAGATCCACTCACCGCCCGACTTGATGACGTCCTTGGCGCGGTCGGTAATCTGCATGTAGCCGTGCTCGTCCATATGGGCGACGTCGCCGGTGTCGAACCAGCCGTCGTCGTCGAACACTTCCGGGCCGGTGTTCTTGTAGTAGCTACTGGCGACCGCCGGGCCGCGCACCTTGAGACGGCCGAAGGTCTTGCCGTCCCACGGCCGCTCGACATTGGCGTCGTCGGTCACCTTCATTTCGACGCCGAAGGGCGGGTGGCCCTGCTTCTGTTCGAGATCGAGCAGCGCCTCGCCCTCAAGATCGGCATATTCCGGCTTGATGGTGCACAGGCTGCCGAGCGGACTCATCTCGGTCATGCCCCAGGCATGGATGACCTGGACGCCGTAATTGTCCTGGAATTTCTGCGTCACGGCGCGCGGACAGGCGGCGCCGCCGATCACCACCCGTTCGAGGTCGGGCAGTTCACCACCCTCCTTCTCCAGGTGCTGCAGCAGCATCAGCCAGACCGTCGGCACGGCGGCGCTGAAGGTGACCTTTTCCTGGGTCAGCAATTCGAAAACCGAGGCGCCGTCCATCTTGGCCCCCGGCATCACCATCGCGGTTCCAGCCATCGGGCAGGTCAGGGCGAGTCCCCAGCCATTGGCATGAAACAGCGGCACGATCGGCAGCAGCCTGTCGCGCGAGGACAGGCCCATCGCATCGGGCTGTTGCGCCATCATCGAATGCAGAACGTTCGAGCGGTGGGAATAGAGCACGCCCTTGGGGTTGCCGGTGGTGCCGGACGTGTAGCACATGCCGGCCGCGGTGTTTTCGTCGAACGCCTTCCAGACGAAATCGCCGTCCGCCTCGGCCAGCCAATCCTCGTAGCAGACCACGTTGGCCAGTTTCGTCTCCGGCATATGCGCGGCGTCGGTGAGAACGATGATCTTTTCCAGGCTCGGAACCTTCGGCGCGATCGCCTCGATGATGGGCATGAAGGTCAGGTCGACGAAGATGAAGCGATCTTCGGCATCGTTCATGATCCAGGCGATCTGATCCGGGAACAGCCGCGGGTTCAGCGTGTGATAGATCGCGCCGATGCCGAGGATGCCGTACCAGCATTCGAGGTGGCGCCAGGTATTCCAGGCCAGGGTGGCAACGCGATCGCCGAGCTTGATGCCGTCGCGCTCCAGCCGCTGGGCGAGTTGCAGGGACCGCGTCCGGACCTCGCTGTAATTGGTGCGGTGGATCGGCCCCTCGACCGAGCGCGTGACGATTTCACGGCGCGGATGATAGGTCGCGGCGTGATCGATCACCTTCGAGCAAAGCAGTGGCCATTGCTGCATCAAACCCTGCATGAATATTCCTCCCTGGCGTCGAGGGTTCCAGACGGTTCCCGTTCGCGACGCCAATGTCGGCAACGGCCCGGCGTTTGTCCAGACGCCGCGAGCGAGACCTGACCGTCGCCACAGTTCGGCCGCTTGCCGGAGTCAGGTTTCGATCCCACACGCGAGTAGGGACTAGGAGCGATACGATGCAGGTGGACGCACAGACGGCAATCGGCGCGGGGTCTGGAAACGAGGCTCTCGGCGCGGTCGAGTTCGAACTGGCCCTGGACATGCAGGATCCGACACGGATCGCTTTCGACGAATGCGTGCGTTCGGCTGCCGCCGTGGTCGGCGGAGAGCTCCTGTTCGACATGCCGTCGGATGGCTCTGTCGAGGATGCATCCCGCATTGCCGCAGTGCGCGTCGCCACCCCTCAGCGCGAGGACATTCTGTTCGCGATATTGAACGAGGCCGGCGACACCATCCGCAATCCGGATCGCGAGGAGATCGGCGAGCGCTTTTATGGCTTCGCCCGCGCCTTCGTCGGCGTCCTCACACGCATTCGCGACGCCATGCCCTTCGGCGGCATGGAAACCGAAGGCTCGGCCTGACGAGCGGCAGTCCCGTCTCGGTCGGACGAGTCGAGGACGGAACCGACCGCCCCGACGAACGACGCCGCAGCGGCCGAATTCAGGTCACGCCGGGAACGCTTACCGAATAATCGATATTTATCCGGCGTGATTGGCACAGCGGTCTTGTCAAACCGCCCGTTCGTCGCAGTTCTGAGTTCTGCCGGGACCTCCTCGCCGACGGAACCTCATGAACGCCTTTCTCACGGACTATTCCTCCTACATCGCGCTGGCGGTGATAGGCGTCGTTTTCGTGGCCTTCGCCCTCGAGCTCTACCCGCCGGAGGTGATCGCGGTCGGCGGCGCCGTGAGCTTCCTAGTGCTCGGCTATCTGGACGCGGACGAGTTCGCCTCGGTCTTTTCCAATCCCGCGCCGATCACCATTGCGGCGATGTTCGTGCTGTCGGGCGCATTGGTGCGAACCGGCACGCTGGAAGGGGCCGCGGGCTGGCTCGTCGCCAGCGTCGAGCGATACCCCCTCATGACCCTTGCCGTCATGGGTCTCGGCGTGATGGTCGCCTCCGCCTTCATGAACAATACGCCGGTGGTGATCGTGTTCATTCCGATCATGATGGAGATCGCCAAGAAACTGGGTGTGGCATCGACGCGGCTGCTGATCCCGCTGTCGTACCTGACCATTCTCGGCGGCACCTTGTCGTTGATCGGCACGTCGACCAATCTTCTGGTCGACGGCGTCGCGCGCGGCCAGGGGATGGAGCGATTTTCGATCTTCGAGATCACTCCGGTCGGCATCGTCGCGTCGATCACCGGAATTGTTTACCTGCTGATCGTCGGGCGGTTTCTCCTACCCGACCGCAGCTCGGCCGAAGACGTCCTGGGCGACGACGCAGGCAATCTCTATTTCAGCGAGATCGTCGTGCGGGACGGCGCGAGTTCGATCGGCAAGCGACTGAAGGACGCCGCAACCTTTTCAGCGCGCGGCATCCAGCCGATGGCCATTTTGCGCGGCTCGGAGACGCTTCGCCGCGACATCGGCGATATCGAGATCCAAAAATCCGACCGCATCGTGCTATTCGCGACAGCCGAGGAACTCTTGACGCTGAACGCCAACCAGAACGTCCGGATCGCCCGCGTCACGCTCTCCGCAGAGAAGGATGAAGAACGGGTCGTCGTCGAAGCGACCGTGGCGCCGCACCGGCGCGGCATCGGCCGCCGCATTTCCGAACTAACAGGAATTTCAGGATCCGGCGTCGCGGTTCTCGGCGTCCAGCGTCATCGGCACGTGCCGGGTCCCACGCTGCACGGTACGAAATTGCGTCCCGCCGATCGTCTGCTTCTGGAAGGACGTCCGGAGGCGCTCGCCCGCATCGCCGAGGCCAATGATCTCATCGGCATCGACGTCAGCGAGGCACGGCCGTTCCGGCGTCGCAAGGCGCCTATTGCCATCGGCGCGCTCGCCGGGGTCGTGGGCGTCGCCGCCTATGGGCTGGCGAGCATCCAGGTGCTTGCGTTCGTCGCGATCGCCGCCCTGCTTCTGGTGCGGGTGATCGATGCCGACGAAGCCTGGCACTCGATCCGAGGCGACATCCTCATCCTCATCTTCGCCATGCTGGCAATCGGTCTTGGGATGCAGAATTCGGGGGCCGTCGACTTGCTGGTCGGGGCGATAGAGCCGCTCCTGCGCGATGCCTCGCCCTTCATCGTGCTGTTGAGCATCTACGCGATCTCGTCGATCCTGACCGAGATCGTCACCAACAATGCCGTCGCCGTGGTGGTGACGCCGATCGCGATCAGCCTGGCTACCGCGCTCGGGCTTGATCCGAGGGCTGCCGTCGTCGCCGTGATGTTCGGCGCTTCCGCCTCCTTCGCGACGCCGATCGGCTACCAGACCAACACGCTGGTCTATGCCGCCGGCAACTACCGGTTCTTCGACTTCGTCAAGATCGGCGCGCCGATGAACCTGATCGTCGGCTTCACGACCTGCATTGCGATCTACTTCTACTACGGTTCCTGACGCCGCCCCCGGCCACGGAGCGAACGGCTCGCCCGGATCGCCGACTGGGCCGCGGCAAGCCGGGCAATCGGCACGCGAAACGGCGAACAAGACACGTAGTCGAGTCCAGTCTGTTCGAAAAAGGCGATCGAGGCCGGATCCCCGCCCTGCTCGCCGCACACGCCGAGCGAAATGTCCGGACGCGTGCGCCGCGCTTTCTCGACAGCGAGACCGATGAGTTCGCCGACGCCTTCGACGTCGATGGTCTGAAACGGGTCTCGCTCGATGATCCCCTGACGGACGTAGGTCGACAGGAAATTGCCGGCGTCGTCGCGCGAGATGCCATAGACGGTCTGGGTCAGATCGTTGGTGCCGAAGGAGAAGAACTCGGCGACCTCGGCAATCGTATCGGCGCGCACGATGGCCCTTGGCAACTCGATCATCGTGCCGACGAGATAGTTGATGCTGCAGCCGCGCTCAGCCATGACCAGTTCGGCGACCCGATCGACACGCTCCTTCACGAAGTCGAGTTCCTTGCGCAGGCTGACCAGCGGGACCATGATTTCGGGAACGACCGCGGCGCCGGTCTTTTCGCCGGCCTCGACCGCCGCCTCCAGGATCGCGCGCGCCTGCGTCTCGACGATCTCGGGATAGGAGATCGCCAATCGGCAGCCGCGATGGCCGAGCATCGGGTTGAATTCCTCGAGCGCCGCGATCCGGTGCTTCACGACTGTTTCGTCGACGCCGAGCATCGCCGCCGTCTCGGTAATCTCCGCATCGCTCTTGGGCAGAAACTCGTGCAGCGGCGGATCGAGCAGGCGGATCGTCACCGGTAAGCCCGCCATGATCTCGAACAACTCGATGAAATCGGAGCGTTGGATGGGCAAAAGCTTTTCGAGCGCCGCCCGCCGCCCGCTCTCGTCCGATGACAGGATCATCTCGCGCATGGCGCGGACGCGGTCGCCCTCGAAGAACATATGCTCGGTCCGGCACAAGCCGATGCCCTCGGCGCCGAAGGAGCGGGCGGAACGGGCTTCGACCGGTGTGTCGGCATTGGCCCGCACCCGCATGCGCCGCGCTCGATCGGCGAATTCCATCAATGTTGCGAAATCGCCGGTCAGTGACGGCCGGACCAAAGGCACTGCTCCCTCGATCACATCGCCGGTAGAGCCGTCGATGGTGATCCGGTCGCCCTCCCTGAGTACGCGGCCGGCGGCGTGAAGGGTTCCCTTTTGAGCATTGATGCGCAGTGATCCAACGCCGGTCACGCACGGTTTGCCGATGCCGCGGGCGACCACGGCCGCGTGACTTGTGGTGCCGCCACGAATGGTCAGGACGCCCTCGGCGACATGCATGCCGTGGATATCTTCGGGGTGGGTCTCGTTTCGCACCAGGATCACCGGGCGCTCTTCGTTCGCCAGTATCTGAGCCCGCTCGGAGGTGAACACGATCTCACCCGTCGCCGCACCCGGTGACGCCGGCATGCCCCGGCCGAGCACGACGAAATCCGCCGAGCGTTCGATGGTCGGATGCAGCAACTGATCGAGCGACGCCGGGTCGATTCGCAGAATCGCTTCCGATTCCTCGATCAGCCCTTCCTTGACGAGTTCGACCGCGACGCGGATTGCCTCCGGCGCGGTCCGACGGGCAATCCGCGACTGCATCAGGAACAGCTCGCCGTCCCCGACCATGAAATCGACCTCGACCGCATCGCCGGCATGGGCCTCGATGCGGCGAACATGACGGGTCAACTCGCTCAAATCGGTCGGAAAATCGCGACACTCGCCATTCGCGAGGTCCGCCAGGTCGAGGACCGGCGGCTTCTCGCCGATGGCGCTAGACCCCCTGGCGCCCAGTCCGAACTCTCCGGACAGCCGGGATTGCCCGCTACCCAGATCGCGGGAGACCGCGCGACCCGTCCCGGAGTGGTAGTTGCGCTCGTTGAAGATCATCGCATGCACGGTGACCGCGAGACCGGCATTTTCCGGGATACCCTGGATCAATCGGTGCGACACCGCCAGCGGATTGCGCCAGCTCGCATAGCTGGCGGCCACGACGCTGAATAACTGCTCGAGCGGCGTCTGCGGCAGCACCGCGCCGATCTCGCTGTCGAGATGGCCCTGATAACGCGCGATCAGCGCGCGCCAGTCGGCGGGCATCTCCGGCTCGACGGCCCAGCCCGCGCGATCGCGTTCCTCGTCCGCGATTTCTTCGAAGTGGGATGAATCGACGTCGAAGACCAGCGCGGCATAGCTTTCGATGAAGCGCCGGTAACTGCGATAGGCGAATGCGGGATCCTTGAGCTCGGTTGCCAGAATCTCGACGGTCCGGTCGTTGAGGCCGATGTCGAGGACTGTCTCCGCCAAGCCCGGCATCTGCGCCCGGGCGCTGCTGCGCACGGCCAGAAGCAACGGTCGTTGATCGCCGTCGAAACGCCGGCCGGTCACGCCCTCGAGCCACTCTATCGCCGCCCTCAGTTCGGCCCGCAGCGCCTGTGGCAAGCCGTCTTCGGACCCTTGCGCCTCACGCCAGACAGGCGTCGCGATGGTGAAGCCGGGCGGAACGGGCACATCGAGAGAGGCCAGCAGCGCCAGATTGGCGCCCTTCAGCCCCAGCGCTTCGGCGGCGTCGGCCGTGCGATCGGCCGCTCCGCGCCTGAAAGTGAATATCCGTTTGGACATTGAATGCCGCCGACTGCCTCCCCGATGAGTCGGGCCTTCCGCCGGAAACCCCGCCCACCTCTAGAAGAAAATCGCAGACACGCCAATTGTTGCAATGCAAAAACCCGACGCGGTCGATCGGCGGATACCTGCTCCCGCAGGAACGGGCACCCGCCGCGTTAGGTCGCCGGCTGTTACAGATGCGACTCGATCACCGCCGCCATCTCGTCCGGTCCAAGGGCGCCGGAGTATTTGTCGCCGTTGACGAAAAAGGTTGGCGTCGCGTTCACGCCGAACTCGTTCTGGCCGCGCTCCTGCGTTTCCACGACCTTCTGCTGCAACTCCTTGTCGTTGAGACACGCGGTGAAGTCATCCTGGCTCATTCCGGCCAGCTTGGCGAACTTCAGGAGGGCGGCCGATGCATTCTCGGCACGGGCCCATTCTCCCTGCTGTTCCAAAAGGACGTCGACCATCGCTGTACGCTTAGCATCATCGCCGGTGCAGCGCGCTAGCATCGCCCCCGCCAGCGCCCGTGGGTCGAACGGGAATTCACGGATGATCAGCTTGGCCTTGCCGGTGTCGATGAAATCCTTCTTGAGCTGAGGAAGGGAATTCACATGAAAATTGGCGCAGTGGCCGCAGGTCATCGAGGCGTATTCGACGATCGTGACCGGCGCCTCTGGGTCGCCGACGATGATGTCGGGAAGCGGCCCTTCGGCCATCAGCTTGGAAACATCGACGGAGCCGGACGAGGCCGGTGCTTCGACGGTGGGGGCCGGCGGCGTGGCGGGGGCGGTCTCCGACTGCGCGACCTGAATTTCCGTCGCCGCCTCGGCAGAGGCGCTGGCCGCTTGAGCCAGGCCGCCGGTACTCGCCACGAGCCCGGCGCTGGCGAGAAGCGCAGCGATCTTGAAAGCCAGGGTGCGGCGGGAGGTGGCGGAAGACATACACATCATCGATCGGAACCTTTGAGGATAGGGTGGCGTCAGTCTCTGCGATCTACGGAAGAATTGCGACTTGTCCAATGAACTCTTCATGAACGGGCGGCGTGGCTTCGCAAAGGCCCATCATCCATCATTGCGCCGTAACGTCGTCTCGGCGAAGGCCCGCAGTGCGTCGCGAAGCTTCGGATCCTCGATGCGCGCGACCATGTCGTCGATGCGGGTGATATCGCCGGGATCGAGGTCTCGCAGCTTCGGCTTACGGTTCGGACGCGCCTGATTGACGGCTTTTTGCACGATCTTGATGCGCTCGACCGCCGCGAAACCGAAGAACGCGTTCACCCGGGCGATCAATTCGCTGGTCTGATGCTGCAGACGCAGGGCCGCGGCCGCCTCGCAGGCGACCACGAGCGTCGCCGGCTCGAAGGCGTCGGTGTCGGATCGCCGCGCCGGCCAGAGCAGCTTTTCCGGTCGCGTCATGTCCTGCAGGCGGGGGCCGGCGATCTCGGACCAAGCGGCGACAAGGCCGCTGGTCATCCCCGCCTTGCGCCTCAGGATCGGGTCCATCAGACCGCCAATGAGATCGGCAACCGGAATCGCCGAAGGCGCCCGGCGCCGCTTCACCCTCCCGCTCCAGACAGGCCGCTTCGATACCGCGCCCGGAAAGCGTCGCGGCGGATCGCGACAAGGATAAGGGTCATGAAGGAAAATATCGACAGGATCATCCACTCGTTCAGGAGGACACCGTGGAACGATCCGAAGGTGACGACCAGAAAGACGAAGGCATAGGATGTCTCCGGTACGAGATGGCCGGGCGAACATCGCGTGACGCGGATGAGAAAGACCGCGAAGATCGACATGAGCAGCGCCAGCCCGACCAGACCGTTGGACGCCGCCTCGTCGACGAACAAATTGTGCAGATGCGTATAATAGGCCACGGAGGGTGCGTTTGCGGGCGCGACGGCGGCAGCGACCGCGTCCATTCGTTCCATTCCGCCGACGCCGACGATCGGGCTCTTGGACACGACATCGAAGGCCCCCGCCCACATGACCAGACGGATATCCATCGAACCGCCGGCCTGCACCAAACCCGTGTCATTCAGCTCTTCTATTTCCTGGACCCCGGCAGTGATGCGTTCGGCGATGGTCAAGGCCAGCGGCACGGCCGCCGCGATCAAAACCGCCGCAATCGGAAGCGCCAGCGAACGCAGCCGAAACGGAATTTTTCGCCAGTGCCGAATCAGCTCCAATCCGTCGAACAGGGCGACCAGCAGGTAGACGAACCACGCCGCCCGGGTGCCCGATAGCAGGACCGGTACGAAGGAGAGATAGAACCAGAGTCGGCTATTGGGAAGAAAAGAGGCTGGGCGTCGGGCGTCCAGCCGGGCGGCAAGACCGGCAGTCGCAGCCAGAAAGGCGACGATCGCGGCGTTGCCGCCAAGATCGATCCGGCCGCCAATGACCATTGGGTCGAAGGGAATCAAAGCCAGGGCGGCGAGAATGGCCGCGCGCGAGCCGAGGATCAGCGCATCCAACGGTTCTCGCACAAGACTGATCGAGAGCGGCAGAAAGACAAAGCCGAGTATGATGAGGCTGTAGGAGAACATTCGGTTGCCGTCTACGGGTTCGTTCCGGAACACCATGAGCCCGATCGACCAACTCGCATAGGCGATGATCGCAGCGCAAAAGGCCGTGTCGGCATAGCGCCAGGTCCGATGCCGGGCAAAGCCCAAATTGACGCCGATCAGGCCGAAGAAGAGAAAGGCTCCCTTGGCGATGGGATTGCCGATGGCCAGCAGGGCGATCGCCAGGGCAATGAGCGGCGCATCGAAGGAGCGCCGCGCCAGGAGCCAGCGTTTTATCATCGTTCGGTGCGCGCAATGAGGCCGAAGCGGGCGCGCCGCACCACTTCCGCCGTCCGGAAGAGCAAGGTCGTCAGACGCCGCCACGGCGCCAGCTTCATCGCTGAGTATTTTGCTCGCCCGCCGATCAGGCTCTGCTGTGTGAGCGGATTGCCGGCAACCAGATCCGGTTTGACGTGGCGCACCCTGACGCCGAGCGCCCAGCCGCGTTCCAGCGCCACATCGTAGGGCAGTTGCATCGGAACGAGCCGCTGCCGCAGGGTTTTCGCGCCCCGCCGGTTGACCAGGTAGGCGGCCGAGCTACCGGTCGGGCCGAACAGCGACGTCCCCAACCGGTGACCACCGCCGATCGAACGGTGCGCGCGGAACACCGGCAGGCGATGGTGCATCAGTTTCACGACGTCCCAATCGTCCACGGCAACGATCCGATCGAGTACCGGCAGGAGCGCAGGCGTCAGTCGCACATCGTCCTCGAAGATCACCGCGATGTCGGCGTCGCTGGCCAGGAAGGCATCGAACACGTCGATATGGCTTTGATAGCAGCCATATTCCCCGTCCATCGGGATCTTGCCGTGCAGGCGGCGAAACCCGCTCTCGTCGAGGATCTCGCGCGCCTGAGGCGGCACTGTCTTCCCATCGACCGCCTTGACCCGTATCAGGTCGATGCCGATCGTGGCGGCATCGGCACCGATCGCCGCAAGGCGCTCCGGAGACCGATCCAGATTGATGACGTAGTAATTGGTCTTCAAGACAACTCTTTCGTGGACGGGCCGCCGGTCCCCGTTTCGGGAGTCGATTGCGCGAACATCAGGCAATGTCAAGGCAAGCTCAGTCGATGCTCAAGCCAGATCCACCGACCCCTTCGGACAGCGTTCTTCCCTCCATCGCCGAGCCGCTTCTGTCCTGGTACGACGGTCACGCCCGAAAATTGCCGTGGCGCGTTTCGCCGCAAGAGCGCGCGGCTGGAATAAGGCCGGAGCCCTATCGCGTCTGGCTTTCGGAGATCATGTTGCAGCAAACCACGGTCGCGGCGGTGAAAGCCTATTTCGCCCGCTTCCTCGATCGCTGGCCGACGGTTGAGGACCTCGCCGCCGCCCCGGAAACGGATGTACTCGGCGAGTGGGCGGGCCTCGGCTATTACGCCCGCGCCCGCAACCTTCACGCCTGCGCCAGGACCATCACCGAAACCTTCGCCGGCGGCTTTCCCCGCAGCGCGGCCGAACTCAAAATGCTACCCGGCATCGGCGACTACACATCAGCCGCGATCGCGGCGATCGCCTTCGACGAGCCGGCAGCCGTGGTCGACGGCAATGTCGAACGGGTCGTCACGCGGCTGTTCGCGATCGAGGCGCCACTGCCGGGGGCGCGGAAGACGATTCGCGGCCACGTCGCGGCACTGACGCCGGATCGGCGCCCCGGCGACTTCGCGCAAGCCATGATGGACCTCGGCGCGACCGTCTGCACGCCTACCGGTCCCGCCTGTATCCTTTGCCCCCTCCGCGCCCACTGCCGGGCTGCGGCCGAAGGTCGCGCGGAGCAGTTTCCCGTCAAGAAGCCCAAAGCGGCCACGCCGGAGCGAAAAGGCGCCGCCTTCGTCGCCGTGCGGCCGGCGGACGGCGCTGTCTGGCTGCGCCAACGCGCCCGTAGCGGCATGCTTGCGGGCATGAGCGAACCGCCGACGACCGAGTGGCATGCCCGCGCCGACGGAGCGACCGGCGCCAAGGCCGCGCCATTCGCGGCGAATTGGCAATTCCAGGGCATGATCGCCCACGCCTTCACGCATTTCCGCCTAGAGCTCGAAGTCTACCGGGCCGAACTGACGCAGGATCCGCCCATCGCCGGATGGTGGTCGCACGAGGCCACGCGCGACAGCGAGGCGCTCCCCACGCTGATGCACAAGGTGCTCGTCCGCGCGCTTGCCGACGGGACCGCGCCAAAACCGTCAAGAAAGAGAACCGGATGACTGTCACGCATGTCGTTTTCGACATCGGCAAGGTGCTGATCCACTACGATCCGCACATTCCGTTTCGCCAGATCATTCCCGACGACGACCGCCGGGCGTTCTTCTTGAGCGAGGTCTGCTCGCACGCATGGAACCTCGAACAGGATCGCGGCCGGCCGTGGCCGGAGGCCGAAGCCGAAGCGATCGATCGTCATCCCGAGATGGCCGCGGAGATTCGCGCCTTTCGCCGCAACTGGCACCGGATGGTGCCGCATGCCTATGAGGGGAGCGTGGCGATCCTGCGCGGCCTGATCGCCTGCGGTGTCGATGTCACCCTATTGACCAATTTCGCCTCGGACACGTTTCGCGAGGCGCAGGCGAAATTCCCGTTCCTGACGGAAACGCGGGGCGTGACCGTCTCGGGCGACATCGCGCTGATCAAGCCGGACCGCGCGATCTACGACCACCACGCGGCAAGCTTCGACATCGCCCCGGCGAGAACGGTTTTCATCGACGACAGCGCGCCGAATGTCGACGGCGCCCGCCAGGCTGGCTGGCAGGCGATCCACTTCATGGATGGCGAGCAGCTTCGCCACGAACTCGTCGCCCTCGGCCTGCCGGTCCCGTCACGTTCAGCCCCGGCGGACTAATCGGACTCAAACGCTGACAGCGCCCAGTCCGTCGCGGATGCGCTGTCTCAACGCGTCGATCGGGGTCAGCGATTCACCCGAGCGCACATGCCAGAACGTCCAGCCATTGCAGGCGTCGAGACCTTGAACCTTCGCCCCGATCCGATGGATCGACGCGGCGTCCTCGCCGATAGAGATGGTTCCGTCGGCCCGGACACGTGCCGTCCAGCGACCTTTCGCGTCGGTGAGTTCGGTGCCCGGCGCGACAAGGCCGGCCTCGAGAAGGCTGGCGAACGGAATCCGCGGCTCCGCCCGTTTGCCGCCCGTCATCTTGAGCGCCGCGGCATCCAGCGGCTCGATCGCGGCGATCCGGGCTTCGGCGGCGCGAATATAGGCGTCCTCGCGTTCGATGCCGACGAAGTGGCGACCCAGCCGCTTGGCGACGGCGCCCGTAGTGCCGGTGCCGAAGAACGGATCGAGGACGATGTCGCCGGGCTTCGTCGAGGCGAGGATGATCCGCGCCAGCAGCGCCTCGGGCTTTTGCGTCGGATGGGCCTTGCGTCCCGCCTCGTCCTTCAGCCGCTCGGCCCCGGAGCAGATCGGAAACAGCCAGTCGGAGCGCATTTGCACGTCGTCATTCGCCGCCTTCAGGGCGTCGTAGTTGAAGGTGTAGCCCTTCGCGTCCGCGTCGCGGGATGCCCAGATCATCGTTTCATGGGCATTCTGGAAGCGCCGACCACGGAAATTCGGCATCGGGTTGGTCTTGCGCCACACCACGTCGTTGAGCATCCAGTAGCCTAGGTCCTGCATCGAGGCGCCGACGCGGAAGATGTTGTGATAGGAGCCGATCACCCAGATCGTCCCGTTCGGCTTCAGCACCCGGCGCGCCGCGAGCAGCCAGGCCCGCGTGAAGGCATCATAAGCCTGGAAGCTCTCGAACTGGTCCCAGGCATCGTCGACCGCGTCGACCTTCGACTGGTCGGGGCGATGCAGGTCGCCGCCCAATTGCAGATTGTAGGGGGGATCGGCGAAGATGACGTCGATCGAGTTCGCCGGCAGCGCCTCCATTCGGGCGACGCAATGCCCCTGATGGATCCGATCGAGCCAGTCGGGCTGCTCGACCCGCACAGTCGCCAAGGACGCGGAACGCTTGCTAATCATCTTCACCACCGGTTACGCAAAAACATCAAACCGAGGACATGGTTACCGAACGGCGTAAATAATCGGTGAAACCCGGGCTTTGTCGTTTCCGGCGCCCCGTGGTAACGGAGCCGGCGCTTGCCGGTCGGCGGCCCCGATACGGCTTTCCGGGATCGGGCGCATGACCCAACCATCTGATACGCCGGAGCCTTTCATGTCCGAACCTTTGTTGGTGATCTTCGACTGCGACGGTGTGCTGGTCGATTCGGAAATCATCGCCGCCGCGGTTCAAACCGAGATGCTGGCCGAGCACGGCATCGAGGTCGACGCCGCGGAGTTCGCCACCCGCTATGCCGGACTCACCTGGCAGCTGGTCATGGAGCGGCTGACCGCCGAGACCGGAACCCGCTTCCCGGACGACTTTTCCGCCCGCATCGATGCCGAAATCGATCGGCGGCTTGGCAGCGACGTCGAGGAGATCGCCGGGGCCCGGACCGCTCTCGATCTCATCACGCTGCCCCGTTGCATCTGTTCGAACTCGTCATCGCAGCGGCTGGAGCTGGAACTCGAGCATGTCGGCCTCTGGGATTATTTCCATCCGCACGTCTTCAGCGCGCCGGAAGTGGGTACCCAGAAGGTCAAGCCGGAGCCGGACGTCTTTCTGCATGCCTGCGAAACGTTCGGGGTGCCGCCACGCGCGGCGATCGTCATCGAGGATTCCGTCCATGGCGTCGCGGCGGCTTCCGCCGCCGGCTGCCGGGTGGTCGGCTTCACCGGCGGACGCCACACCCATCTCGGCCATGCCGAATCCCTGAGCGAAGCCGGCGCCGAGACGGTGATCAGCCGGCTGGCGGATTTCCCCGCGGTCGTCACCGCCTTTGCGAGTTGGCAAGACGCCTGATGGCGGAGCGTTATCCCGCCGGCCCTTCGTCGTAACCCGCATAGATCACGACGCTTCGCGCCGATGCCTGATCGATCGCGATCGCCTCGTCGACATAGACGAACGTCTGCGCGCCCGCGTTTGGCGTGACCGGCACGCTGGTTTTGCCGAGCCGGGAATAGATCACGTCCTCGCCGTTGAGAATCGCGATCCGGATCGGCAGCGACACGGTCCGGTTCGTCGCCGCCGGTCCGGGCATCACCCTTCCGGCGATGCCGATCTTCATGCGCAATTTTCCGTCGACGATCCGGCAGTCGCGCGTGGTGTCGGTCACGGACGCCACATAATCGACGTCGTCGCCGACCTTCTTGGTCAGAATGGCGGTTCCCTCGCGCAGGCTCACATTCGGACAATACCGCGCCTCGGTTCCCTGCGCGGCGGCTAGGGACGCTGCCGGCGGCGCGTTACCCGCGAGATCGGCGCCGGAATTCGTCGATGAGCAGGCCGACAGTAGCGCCAGCGCGCCGCCGAATGCCAGACCCCTCGCGGCGATCACCATATGCATCAGTCGGTTCTTCCCTTATTGTGGCGTGCCGTTCTATATCAGCCCGTGAACGGATAGGCGACTGATCGAAGCCATGCCAGACGGACAACCGACAAACCGGTCGTCCCGATCACGGGCGGCTCCGATCCGAAGCGAAGTGGAGACGATGTGCAATATGTGAGTTCGCGGGGCGAGGCGCCGGTGCTCGGCTTCGCCGACGCCCTGCTGGCAGGTCTCGCGAGCGATGGTGGGCTCTATGTGCCCGAGACCTGGCCGGTCCTGTCCGCCGACACCATTCGCGGTTTCGCCGGACGCCCCTATGCCGAAGTAGCCTTCGACATCCTCACCCCCTTCGTGGGCGACGATATCGCGGCCGCGGATCTGAAACGGATGGTGGAGGAGGCCTACGCGACCTTCCCACATCCGGCGGTCGCCCCCCTCGTCCAGATCGGCCCCTCGCACTTCGTGCTGGAACTGTTCCACGGCCCGACTTTGGCCTTCAAGGACATTGCGATGCAGCTCATCGCGCGCCTGATGGACCATGTGCTCGGCCAGCGGAAGCGGCGCGCCAGCATCGTCGGCGCGACCTCGGGCGACACCGGAGGAGCGGCGATCGCGGCTTTCGCAGCAAGCCAACGGACCGACATTTTCATCCTGTTCCCGCATGGCCGCGTCTCGCCGGTGCAGCAGCGCCAGATGACCACGTCCGGCGCCGACAACGTCCATGCCGTCGCCGTCGACGGAACCTTCGACGACTGCCAGGCCCTGATCAAGGCGATGTTCAACGACCGCCGATTCCGCGAGACGGTCGCGCTCTCGGGCGTCAACTCGATCAACTGGGGCCGGATCATGGCCCAGATCGTCTATTATTTCACCGCCGCGGCCAGCCTCGGAGCGCCGGACCGGAAAGTCTCCTTCACCGTCCCGACCGGCAATTTCGGCGATATCTTTGCAGGCTATGGTGCCAAGCGCATGGGCCTGCCGATCGAGCGGCTGGTGATCGCCACCAACCAGAACGACATCCTGGTTCGCACGCTCGATCGCGGCCGCTACGAGACCACCGGCGTCCACGCCACCATGTCGCCATCGATGGACATCCAGGTTTCATCCAATTTCGAGCGCCTGATCTTCGAGGCGAGCGGACGTGATGGCGAGATGGTACGGCGACTGATGCAGCAACTGTCCCAATCCGGCAGCTTCACCCTTCCCGAACCGGTTCTGACAGCGATCCGCGCGGAATTCGACGCCGGGGCGACCGACGAACCGGCAACCGCCGAGACGATCGCGCGGATGTTGGCGACCACGGCCTATCTCCTCGACCCGCACACCGCCGTCGGCGTGGGTGTTGCGGAAACCCGCCTCGGCCCCGAGCCGATGATCACCCTCGGCACCGCCCATCCGGCCAAATTCCCGGCCGCGATAGAACGGGCAACGGGCATTTCGCCGGCGCTTCCGCCCAGTCACGCCGACCTCATGCAAAAGCGCGAGACGCTGGACCGTTTGCCGAACGAGATCGGCGCCGTCCAGGACTATATTCTCGCGCGATCGCGCGCCGTCAGTCAGGGAGCCGAAGCATGAGCGTCGACATCACGAAGCTCTCGAACGGACTGATCATCGCCACCGAGACCATGCCGCATCTGGAAAGCGCCTGCCTCGGCATCTGGGTGAAGGCCGGCGCCCGCGACGAGGCGCCCGAGGAGCACGGCATCGCCCATATGCTCGAGCATATGGCATTCAAGGGCACGAATCGGCGCAACGCCCGCCAGATCGCCGAGGAAATCGAGGACGTCGGCGGTGAAATCAACGCCGCGACAAGCGTCGAGACGACATCCTATTACGCCCGTGTCCTGAAAAACGACGTGCCGCTGGCGCTCGACATTTTGACCGACATCCTGATCGACTCGCGCTTCGACGAGCAGGAGCTCGAACGCGAGCAACAAGTGATTCTGCAGGAGATCGGCGCGGCCGAGGACACGCCGGACGACATCGTCTTCGACCATTTCCAGGAAGCGGCCTATCGCGGCCAGATCGTTGGCAGGCCGATCCTCGGCACGCGGCAAACGGTCAAATCCTTCAATCCGGGGAATTTGCGGACCTATCTGGCCCGGCACTATTCGCCCGACCGGATGATCGTTTCGGCGGCGGGCGCCGTTTCGCACCAGGCGATCGTGGACCAGGTGCAAGCCGCGTTCGGATCGAGCGCGGCCCCGCCCCTGCCGCTGCACTCGGAACCGCGGACGCCAGCCGCCTATACCGGCGGCGAGTTTCGCCAGGAGCGCGACCTGATGGACGCGCAGATGGTCCTCGGCTTCGAAGGGCGTCCCTACTACGCCCGCGATTTCTACGCCTCGCAGGTGCTGTCGCTGATTCTCGGCGGCGGAATGTCGTCGCGGCTGTTCCAGGAAGTGCGCGAGCGGCGGGGCCTTTGCTACGCCATCTACGCCTTCCATTGGAGCTTTTCCGATTCCGGCATTTTCGGCGTCCATGCCGCGACGGGCGAGGCGGAACTCGCCGAGCTCGCGCCGGTGATCATCGACGAACTCCTCAATGCAGCGGCCGGGATCACCGAGGTGGAGGTGACGCGCGCCCGCGCGCAAATGCGATCGAGCCTGTTGATGTCGCAGGAGAGCCCTGCCTCCCGTGCGGCGCAGATCGCTCGCCAGCTTCTGTTCAACGGATCGACGATCGCCAATGAGGAGTTGATCGGACGTCTCGACGCGATCACGGCGCCGCGCCTGTCCGACCTCGCCGAGCGGTTGTTCATGGGCCAGACCCCGACGCTCGCCGCCATCGGCCCGGTATCGCGCCTGCCGGGCACGGGCGAGATCGTCGCCCGCCTCAATAATCGAACGGGATCCGAGGCCTTGGTCGCCGCAGGTCACTGACGCGGGCAATGAGCATTCTCGACCATCTGACTGGACCGCAGCTTCCGAGCCTGGAAGGCGACGGGATCTTGCTGCGCATGCCCCGGCGCGGCGACTACGCGGCCTGGCGAGCATTGCGAGGCGACAGTCGCGAATTCCTGAAGCCGTGGGAGCCGTTATGGACGGCCGACGAATTGTCGTGGGAGGCCTATCGCCTGCGCCTTCGCCGCTACAGTCAGGACGCGCGCGAAAACACCAGCTTCTCCTTCTTTCTGTTCGACGCGGAAGGCAGAACCCTGTACGGCGGCACCACCATCGGCCAGATCCGGCGCGGGGTCGCGCAGTCCGGCACGTTGGGCTACTGGATGGGCGAGCGTTATGCGGGCTCCGGTCTGATGCCGCGCGCGGTGGATCTCATGAAGCTGTTCGCCTTCGACGTGCAGGGGCTGCATCGCATCGAGGCCGCCTGCCTGCCGTCCAACACCCGGTCGATAAGATTGTTGGAAAAATGCGGTTTCACGCGCGAGGGTCATCTGCGAAACTACCTGAAAATCGCCGGGCGGTGGGAGGACCACTATCTTTACTCTCTGCTCGCCGAAGAATGGTCGCGATCGAGGTCCAGGGAACGGCTCTGTGCCCTACCCGCGGAATGATCGCGGCATGGCTGTGACGCAGAGACGCAAGAAGGCTTCGCGAACGGCTATGCGATCCACACTCCCGTCCGGGAAACTGATTCTCGCGCTGATCGCGCTCGTCCTGGCGTCTTTCGTGACCGCGGTACCATCGCGGGCGTTGGAGCCGGTCAGCATTTCGCGCGACGATACCGCCATCGACCTGAAACCCGCGGTCGACATCCATCGCGACCAGGGACGCAGTTTCCAGGTGGCGACCGTCCCAGGCGCCGACGGGATCGTACGCCGGATCGAGATCGAGGCGAATTCGCCCGACGCCTCGGGCAATTGGGCGGTCTTCGCTCTTGCCAATAACGGCGACGAGCAGATCGACCGCCTCGTCGTGGCGCCGCATTTCCGTCTCGTCGGATCGGGCATCGTCTGGCCGGATCTCGGATCCCAGCGCATCGCCTCGATCACGCCCTCACAGGGCTTCGCCCTGGAACGCCAACCGAGCTCGGACGCGGACGTCTTTCTGGTGACCCTCGATCCGGGAGCGATCGTCACCTTCGTCGCCGAACTGACGGCGTCCAATCTCCCGGACATCCGGCTTTGGGAGCCCAACGCCTACAAGGACACGATCAACGCCTTTACCCTTTACCGCGGCATCGTTCTCGGCATTTCCGGCCTGCTCGCGGTGTTCCTGACGATCCTGTTCGTGGTCAAGGGCTCGGCGATGTTTCCCGCGACGGCCGCACTCGCCTGGGCCGTGCTCGCCTATATCTGCATCGACTTCGACTTCTGGCAGAAACTCGTGCCGGTCCTGCCGGGCCAGGAACGAATGTGGCGCGCCGGAACGGAGGTGGCCCTCGCCTTCACGCTGGTCGTCTTCCTGTATGCCTACCTCAACCTCAACCGCTGGCACGGCCTGTTGTCGATCTTTACCGTGCTGTGGCTCGCCGCGCTCGGAACGCTGGGGGCCGTAGCCGCTTTCGATCCCGTGATCGCGTCAGGGATTGCCCGCCTGTCGCTCGCAGCCACCGCCATTGTCGGGCTTGGGCTGATCGCGACGCTCGCCGCCCAGGGCTTCGACCGGGCGATCATGCTGATCCCGACCTGGTGCCTCATTTTGCTATGGCTCGTCGCCGGGTGGATGACGACGACCGGCCGCATCGACAACGACATCATCCAGCCGGCGCTCGGCGGCGGCCTGGTACTGATCGTGCTGCTCATCGGCTTCACGGTGATGCAGCATGCCTTCGCCGGCGGCGGCTTCGCGCAGGGACTTCTGTCGGACATGGAACGGCGCTCGCTGGCGCTGGCGGGCACCGGCGACGCGATCTTCGATTGGGACGTCAGCCGCGACCGCATCTTCGCCGGCGCCGACGGCGACGCCCTCGCCGGCATGCCGGTCGCGTCGATGAACGGCCCGGCGCGGGACTGGCTGCCGATCCTCCACCCCGACGACCGCGATCGTTTCAGGATGACGCTGGACACCATCCTGGAACACCGCCGCGGGCGCATCTCGCAGGAATTCCGTTTACGCGACGAAGATGGCCACTATCACTGGATGGCGCTGCGCGCGCGCCCGGTCCTCGGCAGCGACGGCGAGGTTGCGCGCTGCGTCGGAACGCTGAAGGACGTGACCGAGCGCAAGAAGGCCGAGGAGCGGTTGCTGCACGACGCGCTGCACGACCAGTTGACCGGACTGCCGAACCGCGAGCTGTTCAAGGACCGGCTGGATGCAATCGGCGTTCTCGCGGCAACCCGCCCCGACGTGCATCCGACGATCTTCGTGATCGATCTCGACCGCTTCAAACAGGTCAACGACGATTTCGGCATCGCCACGGGCGATACCATCCTGCTGACCTTGGGACGGCGGCTGAAGCGCCTGCTGAAGCCCGAGGACTCGCTCGCCCGCTTGGGCAGCGACCAGTTCGGGCTGATCTTGCTGTCGCAGACCGAGGTCGGGGCCGTCGCGGCCTTCGCCGAGACGCTGCGCGACGGCATCAAGGCGCCGATCGCCTTCGCCAACCGGGAGATCGTGCTAACCGGCGCGATCGGCCTGACCGGCTGGACGGAGTCATCCAGCCCGGACGAGGTGCTCAAGGAGGCGGAACTCGCCATGTACGAGGCGAAGCGGGGCGGCGGCGACCGCATCGAGCCGTTCCGGCCCTCCTACCGCAGCGCCGGCTATGGCCGCCTGCAAGTGGAATCGGACCTGCGCCGCGCCTTCGAACGCAAAGAGTTGTCGCTGGCGTTCCAGCCGATCATCCGGCTCGACGGCGAGGAAACCGCCGGCTTCGAGGCGCTGCTGCGGTGGGAGCACCCGAGACGCGGCGCCATCTCGCCAACCGAGTTCGTGCCAATCGCCGAGAGTACAGGCCTGATCGTCCAGCTCGGCCAGTTTGCCCTCGAGGAAGCCGCCCGGCGACTGAGCGACTGGCAGCGAATGACCGGGAACCAGAAGCTGTTCATGTCGGTCAACATCTCCAGCCGGCAGCTCATTCGCCAGGATCTGATCGCCGACGTCAAAACGGTTCTGGAGCGTTACCGCCTGCCGCCGGGGAGCCTGAAGCTGGAGCTCACCGAATCGATCGTGATGGACAATCCAGAGCGCTCGGCGCAACTGCTGACGCGGCTGCGCAGCCTCGGCGTCGGGCTTTCGCTGGACGATTTCGGCACCGGTTACTCCTCCCTCGCCTATCTGATGGGCTTTCCCTTCGACACGCTGAAGATCGACCAGTCGTTCCTGAAGAACAACAGCCAGCCGCAACGCCCGATCATCCTGCACTCGATCGTCACGATGGCCCATGACCTCGGCTTGCAGGTGGTCGCGGAAGGCGTGGAAAGCGATTCCGACCTCGTCCTGCTGCGTCAGCTGAACTGTGAATACGCCCAGAGCTTCATGTTCTCGCAGCCACTGACGGCGGAGCAGGCGCGCAAGGCGCTGCACGATCACATGGTCGGGTTGAAACGGGCCAGCTGACGCGCCGGCGGGATCCGCGCGGGACGCGAAAAAGCGTGAAGCGGTTGTCGTCCGATGCTCTAGGCGTGGCCGGCATCGCTGGCCAGGAACGCCGCGTCGACCCCCAGCAAGGCCAGGGCGCGGCCGTATTTCTGGTCGAGCTGATTATCGAAGACGATGCCGAGATCGGCCTTGCAGGTCAGCCAGCCATTCGCCGCGATCTCGTTTTCCAATTGCCCCGGCGCCCAGCCGGCATAACCGAGCGCCATGATCGCGGTGCGAGGGCCGATGCCTTGCGAAATCGCCTTGAGGATATCGAGCGTCGGGGTCAGCGAAATCCGGTCGTCCACCGGCACGGTCGAGTCGGAATCGTAATCGTCCGAATGCAGCACGAAGCCTCGGCCCTTTTCCACCGGGCCGCCCATGCAGACTGAGACCTCCAGCCCTTTCTCCGGCAGGTGGATGTCCGTCTCGCTGGCGACGATGCCGAGCTGGGTCAAAAGGGCTGGAAAACTGACCGGCTGCGGCTTGTTGATGATGAAGCCCATCGCCCCATTCGCCGAATGGGCGCAGAGATAGATGACGCTGCGCACGAAGCGTTCGTCCTCCATGCCCGGCATGGCGATCAGAAAATGCCCCTCGAGCGTGGTATCGATGCTATCGTGTCCGATGTCGTGATCCATATTCATGCCAACCACATGTCGTGCCCGGATGTCGTCACAAAGGTTCTCATCATTCGGACGATTAGACCAGAGCAAGTGGGCCACGTCTCTGGGTGGAAATTCCCTCTTCTCGTTATTTTGAATGGCGGGCGGTCCGCCGTCGGGTCTATCCACGCTTGACCGCGCACGGCTTCGCGCGTTTGTACAGGCAGGACGAAGGAGTGGAACCGATCATGATACGGACCATCCGGATGGCATATGGCCTTGCCGGCGTGCTTGGCCTCGCTCTTCTGGCCGGCGAAACCCACGCCGCGAGCGACGGCGCGACGCTGGCGACGGATCAGGTCACGATAAGGTTGGCGCGCGAGACCGCCATGCCGGACGGCACGGTTCGTGGTGCGCTGGTCGTCGACCTCGCGCCAGGCTGGAAGACCTACTGGATCGACCCCGGCGCCTCGGGCATCCCGCCCACGATCGACTTTTCCGAAACCAGCGGCCTCGGCACAGCCACGCTGCGCTTCCCCGCCCCGCATCGCCTGGGTGAGGATTTCAGCCGCGCCAACGGCTACAAGCAACCGCTGTCGATCGCCTTCGAACTCGCGCCCGAGCCGGACGCAACGATCGGACCGATCGAAGCGCAGATCCTGCTCGGCGTCTGTGCCGAAATCTGCATCCCGGTGCAGACGAACCTCACCGGCGAGAGCGATGCGGCCGCCGACGCCACCACCGTCGCCGCGGCCTTCTCGGCCCTACCGGATAGATCCGGTGATATCGGCCGAATCCGATCGGCCGTCGCCAATGCGAAGGGCGATGTGCTGACGATCACCGCCGAATACGCCGGGGCGGCCGAAATGCCGGATCTTTTCGTGCGGGGACCCGAAGGCTGGTATTTCGACGAGCCGGCCGCACCAGCTTGGCGGGACGGCAGTCTCGTCTTCGAGGTCAAGGTGGTGGATCGGCCGCGCGGCGCCGAAGGCGCTCCGGAGTCGATCGACGTCGTCTTCACCGATGGTCCCCGCGCCTTCGAGGCCAACGACATCACGGTTGCGGGCAAACCGCCGCAGGGCTGACAGGCTCGACAAAAGCGCTGGGTGCCCCACATCCGGCATCGCTGGCGCTTGGCCAGGATCAAGTCGCTTGGCGGCACACAAGAGGGACGACATATGGCTATCGGCGTAGGCGACAAGCTTCCGAACGCGACACTGAAGACCAAGGTACCGGATGGCCCCGCCGATCTATCCACCGACGAGATTTTCGCCGGCAAGACCGTCGTGCTTTTCGCCGTTCCCGGCGCGTTCACGCCGACCTGCTCGATGAACCATCTGCCGGGATTCCTCACCCACAACGACGAAATCCGCGCCAAGGGCGTCGATACGATTGCCGTCGTGTCGGTCAACGACGTCTTCGTCATGAGCGCCTGGGAAAAGGCCAATGACGCGGCCGGCAAGATCCTGTTCCTGTCGGATGGAAACGGCGAGTTCACCAAGGCGGTCGGGCTCGATGTCGACCTTTCGGTGGCAGGTCTCGGCGTGCGGTCCAAGCGCTATTCGATGATCGTCGAGAACGGGGTCGTCAAAGCCCTCAATATCGAGGAATCACCGGGTCAGGCTGACAAATCGTCGGCCGAGGCGCTGCTCGAGCAGCTCTGAGTCAACCCGGCAAACGCATGGAGAACGGGCCGTGAGGGACGTTACCTTGCGGCCCGTTTTCCAGTCTTGAACGGCTCCATGCCGGCACGGGCGAGTTCGTCGGCGCGCTCGTTGAGTTCGTCGCCGTCATGGCCCCGGACCCAATGGAACGCCACCTCGTGGCGACCCTTCTCCGCTTCGAGCCGCTGCCACAGCTCGGCATTCTTCACCGGCTTCTTGTCGGCGGTCTTCCAGCCGTTGCGCTTCCAGCCGTGAATCCATTTGGTGATGCCGTCGCGCATATAGGTCGAGTCGGAATACAGATCGACGGTGCAGGGGCGCTTCAGCGCGGCGAGCGCCTCGATCACGGCCGTGAGCTCCATGCGGTTGTTGGTGGTCTGCTCCGCGCCACCCTTCAACTCCTTCGCCGCCCCGTTGAAGCGCAGGATCGCGCCCCAGCCGCCCGGCCCCGGATTGCCCGAACAGGCCCCGTCGGTATGGATCTCGACCCGGATTGCCTCGCTCATGCCTTCACCCGTCCGGTATCGAACCCATACCCTGCCGCATTTCCGACCGAGCGGTGGAAACGCAGCTTGCGCAAATATTCCTTCGGGTCCTTCTTGGTGACGAAGGAGCCCTCCGGCGTGTTCAGCCAATCGTAGAGCCGCGTCAGCAAGAAGCGCAGGGACGCGCCACGGCAAAGGACGGGAAGCACCGCGAGTTCCTCTTCCAGCAACGGCCGAACCGCGGCGTACCCCTCAAGCAGCGCCCTGCCCTTGGTCACGTTGAAGCTTGCGTCCGATTCAAAGCACCAGGCGCATAGCCCGATCGCCAGGTCGTAGGCCAGGAGGTCGTCGCAGGCGAAATAGAAGTCGATCAGGCCGGACAACTCACCGGAGAGGAAGAAGACGTTGTCGGGGAAGAGATCGGCATGGATGATGCCGCGCGGGATATCCGTTGGCCAGTTTGCTTCCAGGAACGCCAGTTCCGCCGCGATCTCGTCGGACAGACCCGGCTCCACCTCATCGGCGCGGCCATCGCAACTCGCAAACAGCGGCCGCCAGTCAGCGAGCGCCAGGCCGTTTGCCCGATGCAGCGGGAAATCCGCGGCTTCCGCGTGCATGCGCGCCATGGCGCCACCGACGGCCCGGCAATGGTCCGCCGACGGTCGGCGGGTCCACATACCTTCCAGAAAGGTAAAGATCGCCGCCGGGCGACCCGACAGTTCTCCGAGCGACTCACCGGCGCGCGTATGGACCGGCAGCGGGCAGGACAGCCCGCGCTCGGCCAGATGCTCCATCAGGCCGACAAAGAACGGCAGATCGTCGCGGTTTACCCGCTTTTCGTAGAGCGTGAGGATGAAGGTCCCGCCGCCGGTGCGCAGCAGGAAGTTCGAATTCTCGACGCCCTCTGCGATGCCCTTGTAGCTCAGCAACGGGCCAAGGTCGTAATCGGCGAGAAACGCCATCAGCTGCGATTCCGAAACGTCCGTATAGACCGCCACGCTCAGACCTGACCGTTCACGAAGGCCATGTCGGCCACCGTCAGTGGCGTCTGGCGAAGGCTGCGCATGACCGGGAAGTTCTCGTTCTCCTCGGCCGTCCGCACCAGTCCGATGGCGACCTCGAACCGCTCGCGGAAGGCCGCGACGATGGCGTCGATGAGAATTTCCGGCGCCGAGGCCCCAGCCGACATCGCGATGGTGCCGCCCGGCACGATCGCGTGCCAGGGAATGTCCGCCACGCCCTCGACCAGAACGCCCTTAGCCGCGCCGAAGCGTTCCGCCACCTCGACCAGCCGGCGCGAATTCGACGAATTCGGCGCCCCGACCACGAGGAAGACCTCGGCGCCGGGAGCGGCTGCCTTCACCGCCTCCTGCCGGTTGGTCGTGGCATAGCAGATCGATTCCGACGAGGGCGCGTGCAGCGCCGGGAACTTCGCCTGCAATGCCTCGACGATCCCGATCGTGTCGTCGACCGACAGCGTCGTCTGGGTGACGAAGCCGAGGGTGGCCGGATCGCTCGGAACATAGGCGGCGACATCCGTCTCGGTCTCGATCAGGGTCACGGCGCCTTCGGGCAGCTGCCCCATGGTGCCGACGACCTCCGGATGACCGCGATGACCGATCAACAGGACATGGCGACCCAGCCGCATGTGCCGCATCGCCTGCTTGTGGACCTTCGAGACCAGGGGGCATGTGGCGTCGAGGTAAAGCATCTCCCGCGCCTCGGCCGCTGCTGGAACCGACTTCGGCACGCCATGCGCCGAAAAGACCACCGGTTGGCCATCGTCGGGAATATCGTCGAGTTCCTTGACGAAGACCGCGCCCATGTTGCGCAAGCCTTCGACGACATAGCGATTGTGGACGATCTCATGGCGGACATAGACCGGGGCGCCGTATTTCTTCAGCGCCAGAACGACGATCTGGATTGCCCGGTCGACACCGGCGCAAAAGCCGCGCGGCTCGCACATGCGGATCGTCAGTTTCGGCTTTGCGGCGGGGACGGACAAGAATGGCTCCGGTGTTGGCGGTATCGCGCGGTCGGCGGGGCGAATGAAGGGATCGACCATGCACGTGTCAAGTCTCGCCGTGCCTACAGCATGTTGGCGAAAACCGGAATCCGTTTTCGGAATACTGCTTCGCGGAGACTGTCGGTCGTTCCACTGCGCCACTGGCGTTAAGCCTAACAACATCCAAAGCTTGGCAGGGCCGCCCTTCGAATTTACTCAGGATACCGAATGAATTCGGGAGAGATCCAATGCTCGAACAAAGACGCAATCGCCGGCGCCGTGTCTGCCTGGCCGGCGCGGTCACATGCGGCCCCGAAAGCGCGATCCTGCCCGTTCGGATCAAGAACCTGTCCGACCATGGCGCCGAAATCGTCGCTGCGGATGGACACATTCCCTCCCGCGATGTCGAGTTTTCCGTTCAGCGTGACGACACGCGGATCAGATCGGCCAAGGTCGTCTGGCGTAGAATGCGGAATTTCGGCCTAGAATTCAGCGACGGCCGCGACGATCGGGGCGATACGGACGCCACGGTCCGTCGGCTCTTGTCCGATCTCGGCAGGTTCGGTTCGACCCGCGGCGACTGAACGGTTCAGCTCGAGGCGCCGGTGGCTGCCCGAGCCGCGCGTCGATCCCGCACCACGAGCAACACCGTCATTACCGCCAGCACGAAGGCCAGCCCGTACCAGGTGACGGCGTATTGCAGATGGCTGTTCGGAATGTCGATGACAGTCGTCCCCCCCACCGGCCAGCCGCCGGGCGCCCGGCCCGGCCCGGCATCGACGAAAAACGGCAGCACCTGCGCGTTGCTTGTGAGCGTCAGGCCGGCCGCCATCGCATCGAGATCGCGCCAGAAAAACGTCTGCTTGGCCGGATCGTTGTCGGGCACGAAATAACCGGACTTCTGGGTCGGCGCGTTCCTTGCCAGACCCGTAATCGTCACGCTTCCCTCGACCTGCCCCTCGGGGCGCGTCTGCGGCTCGCGCAGCTCATAGGGGACGAAGCCGCGATTGACGAACACGACATCCCCATCCCCTGTCACGAGCGGCGTATAAACGTTCCAGCCGGCCCGGCCCTCGAAGGTCGACAGGAAGTAGCGCTCGCCCTCATGGAGGAAGCGGCCGCTGACGGTCACTGGGATGTAGTCGACATCGCCTGTGGCGGCATACGCCGCGCGAAGCGCCGTCAGATCGACGGGTTTTGCGTCAACTCGCTGTTCGATCCGGTCGATGAGGCCTTGCTTCCAAGCGAGCCGTTCGACCTGCCAGGTGCCCAGACCGGCGAGGATCGCGATCCCGGCAAGGCAGAAACCCAGCGCCAACCAGAAGCGCGCGCGGGACATGCGGCCGGACGCGGCATCCGTGGCGGCGGAGCTCACGGGCGCGATATCACCGGTCAAGGTCGAGACGGCCTTCCGATGCTCGATGCTTGTATTGCAACGCGATCATCAGTCCCTTGAGACTGCGCAGGAGCGGCAGGCTGAGGATCAGCGTCAGCGGCAGCCAGAGCAGGAAATGCACCCACAAGGGCGGGCCCACCGTGACCTCTAGCCAGAGGGCCAGTCCGACGACGATAAAGCCGATGATCAGGATGACGAACACCGCCGGCCCATCGCCGCTGTCGATGAAGGCGTAGTCCAGATCGCAATTGGTACAGCGTGGCGCGACGGTCAAAAAACCCGAAAACAATCGCCCCTCGCCGCAGCGGGGACAGCGCCCCCGCAGCCCGGCCTTGGCCGGATCGGCCGGCGTATGCGGCGCCCTGTCTTGGCTCATCGGTTTGCGGTCTCCCAAAAATGGCAGAGGCGGCTGCTTGCGCGCCGCCTCTTCCATAAACCATCGGCTCGCCGTCGACCGGCCGAGACAGGCTTCAGCCTTCGGCGATCGTCGCGCCCCAGCTGCCCCAGATATAGATGCAGAAGAACAGGAACAGCCAGACGACGTCGACGAAGTGCCAGTACCAGGCGGCGGCCTCGAAGCCGAAATGCTTCTGGGGGGTAAACTGCCCCTTCATCGCCCGGATCAGGCAGACGGTCAGGAAGATCGTCCCGATGATGACGTGGAAGCCGTGGAAGCCGGTCGCCATGAAGAAGGTCGAACCGTAGATCGACCCGGCAAAGGCAAACGGCGCGTGGGCGTATTCGTAGAACTGGACGTAGGAGAAGATGACGCCGAGGATGATGGTCAGCGCCAGCCCCCAGACCAGGCCCTTGCGGTCGTTATGCAGCAGGGCATGGTGCGCCCAGGTGACCGTCGTGCCCGACAAGAGCAGGGTGATCGTATTGAACAGCGGCAGGTGCAGCGGATCGAGCACGTCGATGCCGACCGGCGGCCATTGCCCGCCCAGGACTTCCGCCCGCATTGGCTGAACGGCTTCGCCGGGAAACAGGCTGGCGTCGAAGAACGCCCAGAACCAAGCGGCGAAGAACATCACCTCGGAGGCGATGAACATGATCATGCCGTAGCGCAGATGCAGCGACACCACCCGCGTATGGGCGCCCTCGCGGCCCTCCTTGATGGTGTCCGACCACCATGCATACATCACGTAAAGAACGATCGCCAAACCGAGGAAGAACAGCCAGGGACCAGCGAGATCCAGGCCGAAGACCACAAACTGGTTGCCGGCGGCGCCACGCATGAAGCCGACGAGGCCGAACAGCATGACGAACGCGCCGATCGAGCCGATGAACGGCCACGGGCTCGGATCGATGATATGGTAGTCGTGGTGCTTGGCGTGCGTGTCTGCCATTACGGGTCCCCGGTCTGATCCTCTATGCCCGGCGATCTGCCTATCGGAGATCGCGAGCCAATTCCAGCTTCACTCTTGCCTGCCGCGCGCGTCCGATATCCCGGTCGCTCGCGGGTCTCACAGTTTGTTCGTCGTGTCCGTGCTCGTCCCGGTTTGCGGCGCCGCCGCAACCGACTCATCGGGATCGTCGACCCTGAAGAACGTGTAGGACAAGGTAATTCCCGGCGCATTCTTCAATTCGTCCGCTTCCAGCATGTCCGGATCGACGTAAAAGACGATCGGCATGTCCAGCTCTTCCCCCGGCTGGAGCGTCTGGTTATCAAAACAGAAGCAGGCGATCTTGTTGAAATAGACCCCGGCGGCGTTGGGCGTGACGTTGAACGTTGCCTGTCCCGTGACCGCCCGGTCAGAATTGTTCTTCACATGAAAGCTGGTCTCGCGCGTCTCACCGAGTTTCACCGTGACCTGCCGGTCGTTTGGCTGGAACGTCCAGGGAAGGTCGCCGTCGACGTTGCCGTCGAAGCGCACGATCACCGTCCGGTCGATAACGCGGCTCGAACCGGCCTCCGCCCGCTGTGTGGTGCCACCATAGCCGGTGACCTGACAGAACAGCTGGTAGAGCGGCACGGAGGCATAGGCGGCGCCGACCATGCCGACGGCGAAGGCCGCGCAGGCAACGGCGATGACGATGCCCTTGCGGCCGGCTGTGCGGGGCGCCGGCTTTCCCGCGTCACGCTCCATCCCGCTCATGACGCCATCTTCGCGATCGAGACGACGTAGAAGATGACGACGAGCGCCACGAGGACGACCCCGATCGCGATCGACCGGTGCCGTTGCGCCCGCTGTTCCGCCTCGGTGAGCCTTACGCGATCCTCTTCCACATCAGGCTCCGATCATGGTCGACACAGGCCGCAAAAGCGCCTCCGCGAGAAGAATCACGAACAGGCCGAACAGATAAAGGATGGAAAAGGCGAATAACCGCTTGGCCGGAATCATCTTCGGATCGCCGTCGGCCATGCGCAGCGTCGCATAGGCATGACGAAGAAAGTTCGCCCCCAGCAGAACGGAGGCAATTCCGTAGACCGGCCCGGCGAAGCCCAGGAGCCAAGGCGCAACGCCGACCGGTACAAGAACCAGTGAGTAGATGAAAATCTGGATTCGCGTCGTGCGTTCGCCGGCGACATTCGGCAGCATCGGCACGCCGGCGTTGTCATAGTCTTTCAGCTTGAACAGCGCCAGCGCCCAGAAGTGCGGCGGCGTCCACAGGAAGATGATGAGAAAGAGAACGATGCTCTCGACCGCGACGCCGCCCGTGACGGCGGCCCAGCCGATCATCGGCGGGAAGGCTCCCGCCGCGCCGCCGATGACGATGTTTTGCGGCGTCGAGCGCTTCAGCCACATGGTGTAGACGACGGCGTAAAAGAAGATCGTGAAGGCGAGCAGCCCAGCTGCGAACCAGTTCGAGGCGAGACCGAGCAGCGAAACCGCCAGCAAAGACAGCCCGAGCCCGAAGGCCAGTGCCGTCTCCGGCTCGACACGCCCGGCCGGGATCGGCCGCTTCGCCGTGCGCGTCATGACGCGGTCGATGTCCGCGTCATACCACATGTTGAGCGCGCCCGAAGCGCCCGCGCCGATCGCGATCGACAGGATCGAGATAACCGCGAGCGTCGGATGCAAAGAGCCAGGGGCCAGCGCGAGGCCGGTGATCGCGGTGAGAACCACCAGCGACATGACCCGGGGCTTGAGTAGCGCCAGGAAGTCACGCGGCTCGGCAAGGCTCACGCCGTTGGAGCGCACCTCGCTGTTGGTGGGGCCGAGAAGCGTCAAGTCGAACCTCGAACTCGTCCATCTGACCGGTGTCCGGTCGCATTGGGCGCCCTCCCGAATGGGAAGGCCCCGAATATTGGCGCGCCCGGCCGGAAGACCGTAGCGCATTTACGGTGCGGCGTCAGCCGCCGTGTCTCACTTCACGCGCGGCAGCTCTTCCCACTGGTGGTAGGGCGGCGGCGAGGACAGCTGCCATTCGAGCGACGTCGCACCCGCACCCCAGGGATTGGGGCCGGCGATCCGCTTTTTGGCGAAAGCTTCCCAAATTCCATAGAGGAAGATCGCGACGCCCACGGCCGAGATGTAGGAGCCCATCGACGACACGAAGTTCCAGCCCGCGAACGCCTCCGGGTAGTCGGCGTAACGACGTGGCATGCCGGCCGCGCCGAGGAAGTGCTGCGGAAAGAACAGAATGTTGACGCCGACGAAAGTCGTCCAGAAGTGAATCTTGCCGATCATCTCGTTGTACATGTAGCCCGACATTTTTGGGAACCAGTAGTACCAGGCCCCAAAGATGGCGAAGACCGCGCCCAGCGACAGCACGTAGTGGAAGTGGGCGACGACGTAATAGGTGTCGTGCAGCACGCGGTCCAGGCCGGCATTGGCCAGCTTGACGCCGGTGACGCCGCCGACGGTGAACAGGAAAATAAAGCCGAGGGCCCAAAGCATCGGCGTCTTGAACGACAGCGAACCGCCCCACATCGTCGCGATCCACGAGAAGATCTTGATGCCTGTCGGCACCGCGATGACCATGGTGGCGAACACGAAATAACGCTGCGTGTTGAGCGAGATGCCGGTCGTATACATGTGGTGCGCCCACACAACGAAGCCGACGACGCCGATCGCGACCATGGCGTAGGCCATTCCGAGATAGCCGAAAACCGGCTTCTTGGAGAAGGTCGAGATGATGTGGCTGACGATGCCGAAACCGGGCAGGATCAGGATGTAGACCTCCGGATGTCCGAAGAACCAGAACAGATGCTGGTACAGGATCGGATCGCCGCCGCCCGATGGATCGAAGAAGGTCGTACCGAAATTGCGATCGGTCAGCAGCATGGTGATCGCGCCGGCAAGCACTGGCAGCGACAACAGCAGCAGGAAGGCAGTCACCAGCACCGACCAGGCGAACAGCGGCATCTTGTGCAGGGTCATGCCCGGCGCGCGCATGTTGAGGATGGTGGTGATGAAGTTGATGGCGCCGAGGATCGACGAGGCGCCGGCAATATGCAGCGAGAAGATCGCGAGATCGACGGCCGGGCCGGGGTGACCGGATGTCGACAACGGCGGATACAGGGTCCAGCCGGTGCCGGCTCCGTTGGAACCGGGAGCTCCCTCGACAAACATCGACAGAATCAGTAGCGGGAAGGAAACGGCGAGCAGCCAGAACGAGATGTTGTTCAACCGCGGAAAGGCCATGTCCGGCGCGCCGATCATGATCGGCACCATCCAGTTGGCGAAACCGCCGATCAGCGCCGGCATGACCATGAAGAAGATCATGATCAGGCCATGCCCGGTGGTGAACACGTTGTAGAGCTGCGGATCGCCGAAGATCTGCAAGCCGGGCTCCTGGAGCTCCATGCGCATCGCAACGGAGAGGCCACCGCCGATGATGCCCGCACAGATCGCGAAGATCAGGTAGAGCGTCCCGATGTCCTTGTGATTCGTCGAATAGACCCAGCGCGTCCAGCCGGACGGCTTGTGAGCGTCATGGGCGTCGTGGGTGGCGCCATAGGCCATTGTCGATCTCCCTCAAACCCTGTTGGTGTTCAGCGACCGGCAACGGCGATGCCGTCCGCGGAGTCGATCTCCGCGGTCAGCTGCGCGTTGGCGTTCTCCAGATCCTGCGAAGCAGCGGCATACCAGCTGGCGAACTGCTCCTTCGAAACGACCCGGATGGCGATCGGCATATTGTAGTGAGCCTGGCCGCAGAGCTCCGAGCACTGGCCGTAGAAGATGCCCTCCCGCTGCGCCTCGAACCAGGATTCGTTCAGGCGACCGGGAACCGCATCGACCTTGACGCCCATCGACGGCATCGCGAAGGCGTGAATGACGTCAGCCGACGTCGACAGCAGGCGAATCACCGTATCGACGGGAACGACCACCTCGTTGTCGACCGCCAAGAGATGGGGATAGGTCCCCTTGTCCTGCTTGCCGGCGCCATCGCGATCTTCCTCCAGCAGAGGATAGGATTCATACGAGACCGTCTCGGCCTGCGCCTGCGCGGTGCCATCCGCCGGCTGATATTCGTAACCCCAATACCACTGATAGCCGGTCGCCTTGATGGTCAGTTCCGGCTCGCTTGGCGGATTGTACTGCGCCGTCAGCAGCTGGAAGGACGGGATCGCCAGGAACAGGAGGATGATCACCGGCGCGACGGTCCAGACGACCTCGATCAGCGTATTGTGGCTGGTGCGGGACGGGACCGGATTGCGGCTTTCGCGGAAGCGGTAGATGCACCACCCCAAAAGCGCCGCAACGATGATGGTGATCGGGATGACGAAGGCCAGCGCGTACCAGTTGAACCATTGAATCTGGCTCTCGATAGGCGACATGGCGTCCTGAAGCAGGATCTGCCAGGGATGCGGCTGTCCGGGAAGCAGGTCCGCTTCCTGCGCGATGGCAGCCCCGGCCGTCGAAAGAAACGCCGTTGCAGCAAAGATCGATCGTCTCACTCGCATTGTCTCCTGTCGCGCTCGCGTCAGTCCCTGATCCGGAACGGATACTGCTTGGAACCAGCGAACGCCAGCACCAAAACATATGATAATCCGAATATGTCCGGTAGCCCAGTGCTTCAAACCACGAAACCCGGTTTTCCGCAACATCTTAGAACGGCCATCCACTTGCGACATATTCGCGATGCCGCGGGCATAATCCGAGCAACATCAGTCGCTAGCGAGGCTTTGTGCGAAAGGACGGTGCTCGCGCGACGCGCGTTTTATGCGATTATCCCCGCGCTATGGACATCCGCCTCGCCGGCAAGCGGCATCGCCGGTAACCAATTATTTGCCATAGAAGCGGCAAATGAGAAGCAAGCCTGATTCGGATTTTACGATGACACATGCCTTTCTGCCGCGACTCGCGGCCCTCGTCCTGATGGCCGCCGCAGCCGCGGCGCAGCCCGCCGCGGCGCAATCCGGCGCCACCGGAACGGTCAAGTCCCAGCACGGGGCGTGGGCCATCGTCTGCGATCAGCCGGCCGGCGCCTCCGGCGAACAATGCGCCCTGCTTCAAAACGTCGTGGCCGAAGACCGCCCCGAAGTCGGCCTGTCGATCGTCGCGCTGAAGACCGCGGACCAGCAGGCGCGCATCCTGCGCGTGCTCGCCCCGCTCGGCATTCTTCTGCCCAACGGCCTCGGATTGTATGTCGACGGCAACGACATCGGCAGAGCGCAGTTCGTGCGCTGCTTCCAGGACGGATGCTTCGCTGAGGTGGTTCTCGCCGACGACCTGCTGGAAACCTTGTCCAGCGGCAAGATGGCGACCTTCATCGTCTTCCAGACGCCAGAACAGGGCATCGGTATCCCGGTAGACCTCGACGGCTTCAAGGACGGCTTCGCCGCCCTGCCGTGATCGCGGCGAACGCCGGCCGGAGCCGCGCGGCTGTCTCGTGCCCCCAGCCGTTGGCATACGGCCCACCCGCTCTTATGTCGTGGCTCTGAATCTTTCGACCGAGGAGCCTGCCATGACCGCGTCGCTGATCGAGCGCTTCGACATTTCCAGAGCCGAGATCGACACCATCCTTGGCGAAGCGCTCCAAGGCGCGGACGATGGCGAACTGTTCCTTGAATATCGCGAATCGGAATCGCTGGTGTTCGACAATGGCCGCCTCAAGGCCGGCAATTTTTCGACCGACCAGGGCTTCGGCTTGCGCGCCGTCGCCGGCGATGCCGTCGGCTACGCCCATGCGGGTGACTTTTCCGACGCCGCCCTGAAACGTGCGGCACAAGCCGTCACCGCCGTGAAAACCGGCCATCACGGGACCTATGCCGAGCCGCCCGCCGGCACCAATCGCAAGCTCTATGGCGACGAGAACCCGATCCCCTCGCCGGGATTCGAGGCGAAGATCAAGCTTCTCCAGGACATCGACGCCTATGTGCGGGCCAAGGGCGAGGATGTGCGCCAGGTTTCGGTGACGCTCGGCTCGCAATGGCAGACGGTCGAAATCCTGCGCGCCGACGGACGGCTGGCCAAGGACGTGCGACCGCTGGTGCGGATCAATGTTTCGGTGGTCTGCGGCAAGGATGACCGGCAGGAATCGGGCTCGTTCGGCGCCGGAGGACGGACTGGCTTCGGCGAGTTTTTTGTCACCGAAAACTGGCAGCATATCGCCGACGAGGCGCTGCGCCAGGCCCGGGTCAATCTCAGCGCCGTTCCCGCCCCCGCCGGCACTTTCGACATCGTGCTCGGGTCCGGCTGGCCGGGCGTCATGCTGCACGAGGCGGTAGGCCACGGACTGGAGGGCGATTTCAACCGCAAGAAGACCTCCGCCTTTGCCGGCCTGATGGGCAGCCAGGTGGCGGCCAAGGGGGTCACCGTCGTCGATGACGGCACCATCGCCGAGCGGCGCGGCTCGCTGACGATCGACGACGAAGGCACGCCGACGAACCGGACCGTGCTGATCGAGGACGGCAAGCTGGTCGGCTACATGCAGGACCGCCAGAACGCCCGGCTGATGGGGATGGCCGCCACCGGCAACGGTCGGCGCCAGTCCTACGCCCATTCGCCGATGCCGCGTATGACCAACACCATGATGCTGGAGGGGTCGCACACGCCGCAGGAGATAATCGCCTCGGTCAAGGACGGCATTTATGCCGTCTCCTTCGGTGGTGGCCAGGTCGACATCACCAGCGGCAAATTTGTCTTCGGCTGCACCGAGGCCTACCGGATCCGCGATGGCAAGGTCGAGGAGCCGGTAAAAGGCGCGATGCTGATCGGCAATGGACCGGAGGCGATGCACCGGGTGTCGATGATCGGCAACGACGTCGCCCTCGATACCGGGATTGGCATGTGCGGCAAGAACGGCCAGGGCGTGCCCGTCGGCGTCGGCCAGCCGCATCTGCGCATGGACCAGGTAACGGTCGGTGGCACCGAGGCGTGAGACGCCCCGGTTCGATCGTTATCCTGACGGGCGCTGGAATCTCGGCCGAATCCGGCGTCGACACCTTCCGCGACAAGGGCGGGATCTGGTCGCGGGTGAAGCTGGAGGACGTGGCGACGCCAGAGGGCTTTTCCCGCGATCCGGCGATGGTCCACGCGTTCTACAATGCTCGCCGCGCGGGGCTTGCCGCGATCGAGCCCAATGCGGCCCACCACGCCCTCGCCAAGCTGGAACGTGTCCATGACGGCGCCGTCACGCTGGTCACGCAGAATATCGACGATCTGCACGAACGCGCCGGCTCGCGAAACATCGTCCATATGCATGGCGAACTCACCAAGGCGTTCTGCGCGGCCTGCGGAACCCACTCATTGGCGGACGGTGATTTGAGCGCCGACCTGGTCTGCACCGCCTGCGGGCATGCCGGCCGCATGCGCCCGGACGTCGTCTGGTTCGGCGAGATTCCCTATCACATGGACGACATCTACAAGCGCCTTCTGGCCGCCGATCTTTTCGTCTCCATCGGCACCAGCGGCGCGGTCTATCCGGCGGCGGGCTTCGTCGCCGAGGCGCGCGCCGCCGGAATCCGAACCCTGGAACTCAATCTCGAGCCGTCGGACGGCACGCCGCTTTTCGACGAGGCCCGTCACGGCAAGGCAAGCGTCCTGGTGCCCGCGTTCGTTACAGAAATCCTCGCCGGGATCTGACGCGCCAGCCGCCTTGGCCTGAAGCCAGCCTCCACGCCGATCAGGCAGCCGCCGTTATGGATACACGCGTTCGACAGTCCAGGGCGCACCTGGCTCCGTTCGCCGGAAGATCGCCCGATCGTGCAAGCGAAACTGGCCATCCTGCCAAAACTCGATCTGGACCGGCACCAGACGAAATCCCGACCAACGGGCCGGCCGCGGGATGTCACCATCGCCATACTGTTCGCCCAATTCGGCGACACGCTTCTCCAGGACCGCGCGGTTATCGAGCGGCCGCGACTGGTCCGACGCCCAGGCCCCGACCCGGCTGCCCCGCGGCCGCTCGGCAAAATAGGCATCGGCTTCGTCGTCGCTGACGATCTCGACCGGCCCGCGCAGCCGAACCTGCCGGCGTAGCGACTTCCAATGGAAGCACATGGCGGCCTTGCGGCTGGCGAGAATCTGCCGACCCTTATCGCTCTCGAAATTGGTGTAGACGACGAAGCCCCGTTCATCGAACCCCTTCAGGAGCATCATCCTGACATCGGGCAGCCCGTGTTCGTCGACGCTCGCCAGCGCGGTCGCGCCCGGATCGTTCGACTCGCTCTCTCCAGCGGCGTCGAGCCAGGTGGAAAACAGGGCAAACGGATCGTCGCCGACAGGCGTTTCACCAAGGGTTAATAGTTCCTTCGCCATATTGGACCTGTCTTACCTTTCCGGAACACCTTGCCGAATCGCGCGCGGCAACCTTAGACATAAAAGATTGATGGCACTGTTCAAAACTCTTTCAATGATCGCTCTTCTACTCGGCCTCGGCGGATGCGTCGTGTCGGGACCGGGACTTGGCGACATGGTGGATAACAGCTTCATCACCGGCTCGATCGCGCCGGCCGTCGACGCCGCGCCGACCCAGGTGGCCGCACAGCCGGACCAGGTCTCGGACCGGCGCACCGTGCGCAACGCCGTCTCCGCTGCCGATATCGAGGGCGCCGGCGGGCGCTACGCCTGGGCCAACCCGCAGACCGGTGCCAACGGCGTCATCACGGCGCTGCAGGAAGTGCGCGCGGGACGGCAGATCTGCCGCAAATTCCAGACCTCCCGCCAGCGCTTCGACGGCATCGCCCTCTACAATGGCGAGGCCTGCACGGTCGGGGAAGGCGAATGGGCTCTCGTGCGGTTCGACGAAAATCGCTGATCCGCCTTCGTCAGCCTACGCTCCGCCCTTAAATTTCCAACCTCCTGCCTACATATAGGCTTTCGGCGCGGCCCGGCCGCTGTCCCTCGTTCAACATCCGTCCGCATCGTGAAGGACCCATTGCCTCATGCGCGATCCTTACGCCGCTCTTGGCGTCGCAAAATCCGCGAGCGAGAAGGACATCAAGTCGGCCTTCCGCAAGCTCGCCAAGCAGTACCACCCTGATGCCAACGCGAAGGATCCGACCGCCGCGGCGCGTTTCAACGAAGCCAACCAGGCTTACGAGATTCTCGGTGACAAGGAGAAGCGGGCGCAATTCGACCGCGGCGAGATCGATGCGGAAGGCAAGCCGAAATTCCAGGGCTTCTCCGGATTTGGCGGGGGCGCGGGCGGCAGTCCGTTCGCCGGACGGCGCGCCGGTCAGCCGGGAGGCTTTGAATTCCGCTCCACGGGTCGGGCGGAGGATTTCGGCGAGGAGAGCACGTTCTCCGACTTCTTCGAACAGGCTTTTCGCGGCGCGGGCGCCGGCAGGGGGGGGGATCGCGCCGGGTTTTCTGCGGCACGCGAGGCAGCGGCCAAGGCACCCGACATCAAGGCCAACCTCAGGGTGCGGCTCGCCGACATCGTCTCGAACGAAAAGGTCGAGGCCATCTTCCCGAACGGGAAACGGCTGGCGATCCGGCTTCCCGATGGCGTCGAGGACGGACAGGTTATCCGGCTGAAGGGACAGGGCCAGCCGGCGGCCTATCCGGGCGGCGCGGCCGGAGACGCGCTCGTGACCATCAATTTCGCCGCGCATCCGCGCTTTCGAGTCGAGGGGCACGATCTCGTCCACGATCTGCCGGTTCCGCTGAAGACGGCGGTGCTCGGCGGCAAGGTCGAGGTCGAGACGCTGGACGGGCGGATCGCCTTGTCGATCCCGGCCTGGACCGATTCCGGCAAGACCTTCCGCCTTCGCGGCAAGGGCCTGACCGCCAAATCCGGCGGCCGGGGGGACCTTCTCGCCACCGTTCAGGTCATGTTGCCGAGCGGCGATCACGAGCTCGAGGACTTGCTGAGACAGCGGGCCGAGAGCGAGAACGCGGCCGGATGACCGGGCGCCTTGCCATGCCTCTGTCAACCTCGTGCGCAGGGATGCGCGGGAGGGCCGCGCTTGATGGCCGGGCGGGCCTATGTCATACCCGCCGCCGCAAAACTATCGCTCGCCGAGACATCTGAAGGAACAACGCCATGGCCCAGTCGACCGGTCTGATGGACGGCAAACGCGGCCTCGTCATGGGTGTTGCGAACAACCGCTCGATCGCCTGGGGTATCGCCAAGGCCCTTGCCGCGCAGGGAGCCGAGATCGCGCTGACCTATCAGGGCGACGCCCTGAAGAAGCGGGTCGGACCGCTCGCCGACGAGATCGGCGCGGTTCTTGCCGGACATTGCGACGTGACCGACGAGACGACGATCGACGCGGTCTTCGCCGATGTCGAACAGCGCTGGGGCAAGATCGATTTCCTCGTCCACGCCATCGCCTTTTCCGACAAGGACGAGCTGACCGGACGTTATGTCGAGACGTCTCGGGAAAACTTCCGCAAGACGATGGACATATCGGTCTATTCCCTGACGGCCGTCGCGGCGCGAGCGGAGAAGCTGCTGGTCGATGGCGGATCGATCCTGACGCTGACCTATTACGGCGCCGAGAAGGTGATGCCGCACTACAACGTCATGGGCGTCGCCAAGGCCGCTCTCGAGGCATCCGTTCGCTATCTCGCCGTCGATCTCGGCAAGCAGGCGATCCGGGTCAACGCCATCTCGGCCGGGCCGATCAAGACGCTGGCCGCCTCCGGCATTGGCGACTTCCGCTACATTCTCAAGTGGAACGAGTACAATTCGCCGCTCAAGCGCACCGTGACCACCGACGAGGTCGGTCAGTCGGCACTGTATCTCTTGTCCGACATGTCGCGCGGCGTCACCGGGGAAGTCCATCATGTCGATTGCGGTTACCACACCGTCGGCATGAAGGCGGTGGACGCGCCTGATATCTCGGTGGTGAAGGATCTTCCGTAGGCGGCATCCCGGCTCACCATGACGCTCCCGAACCTTTATCTCTGCCGCCATGGCCAGACGGACTGGAACGCCGAAGGCCGCCTGCAAGGCCAGGAGGACATCCCGCTCAACGAGCTCGGCCGGGCGCAGGCGAAGCGCAATGGCCGCTATCTGCGCAGCGTCCTCGGTGACGGCGCAGGGGAATTTCGCTTTCTGTCGAGCCCGCTCTCGCGCGCCACCGAGACGATGCGGATCATTCGCACCGAACTCGGCTTGGCCGAGAGCGATTTTACAACCGACGCGCGCTTGGTCGAATTGCATTTCGGAGACTGGCAAGGATCGACCATCAAGGAAGTGCGCGCCCGGGACCCCGAGGGCATCGCGGCGCGCAAGGCCGACAAATGGAACTTCGTGCCGCCCGGCCCCGATGCGGAATCATATGCGATGCTCGCAGAGCGCGTGCGGCCGGTCTTCGAAGACTTGGGCGAGCCGACCATCGTCACCGCTCATGGCGGCGTCACTCGCAGCTTTCTGCGCTGTTACGACAACCTGGGCGCCGACGAGGCGTCGCATATCGGCATTCCGCAGGACCGCATCCTGCATTACCGGGACGCGATCGTCAGCTGGGTTTGATATCGCTCCGGGTCAGCCGGCATCCACCAGACGCAAATTGTCGGCCTCGTCGAAGATCAGCACGACGTTCATACCCGGCCGGACCGCTTCATAGTCGAAATGATCCGGCAGATCGTAAATCAGTCCGTCGCTTAATTTCAGCTGCGCCCGGTCGCGATCGATCGATTCGATCGTGCCGTCGACCTCCTCCGCTAACGAGGGGATCGTCATCGCCACTGTCAGGAAGGACGTTGCGAAAAATGCAAGAATTTTTCTGGTCACCAGCTTGCCCTCGTTCCGATGTGCGTGCGTCTGCGACCCGTCTCGGTCGCGGCACTCGCCGGCCGCCCCTGAAGCAGCTTGCCGACAAGGACGGAAGTTCGCGCCGGATTGTGTCAATTCTCGTACCGTCCGGTTACGTTTGATGTCGATCGGTTGCATTTGACGGAGTTGGTTAAGCTACCGTAATCGAACCAGCCCCCTACTCTCTCTTCTCCTGGCGGAGTTTCATGTCTCACAACAGTTTCGGTCACCTGTTCCGCGTCACCACCTGGGGCGAAAGCCACGGTATCGCGATCGGCTGCGTCGTCGATGGCACCCCGCCAGGAATCCGCTTTTCGGAAGCCGACATCCAGGCGTTTCTGGACAAGCGCCGCCCGGGCCAGTCCCGCTATACGACCCAGCGCCAGGAGCCGGATCAGGTGCGCGTTCTGTCCGGCGTCATGCCGGGCGACAGCGAGGGCGAACTGGTCTCGACCGGCACCCCGATCGCGCTTGAAATCCAGAATGTCGACCAGCGCTCGAAGGATTATTCCGACATCGCCCGGCGCTACCGCCCCGGCCATGCCGACATCACCTACGACATGAAATACGGCGTCCGCGACTATCGCGGCGGCGGTCGCTCCTCGGCCCGCGAGACCGCGACGCGGGTCGCGGCCGGCGCCATCGCGCGGCGCATCGTGCCCGGTCTCGTGGTGCGGGCGGCGCTGGTGCAGATCGGCACCATCGCCCTCGACCGCGAGCGCTGGGACTGGGCCGAGATCGATCGCAATCCCTTCTTCTGCCCGGACGCGGAAACCGCCGAACGCTGGGCAACGCATCTCGACGCAATCCGCAAGCAGGGCTCATCGGTCGGCGCGGTCGTCGAAGTGGTCGCCGAAGGCGTGCCAGCCGGGCTCGGCGCGCCGATCTACGGCAAGCTGGACAGCGACATCGCCGCCAACCTCATGTCGATCAACGCGGTCAAGGGTGTCGAAATCGGTGACGGCTTTACGGCCGCGACGTTGAGCGGCGAGGACAATGCCGATGAAATCCGCATCGGCGCCGACGGCCAGCCGCAATTCCTGTCCAACCACGCCGGCGGCGTTCTCGGCGGCATCTCTACCGGCCAGCCGGTGGTGGCGCGCTTCGCCGTCAAGCCGACCTCGTCGATCCTGACGCCGAAGCGCTCGATCAACGCCGATGGCGAGGAAGTCGACGTCATGACCAAGGGCCGCCACGACCCTTGTGTCGGCATCCGCGCGGTCCCGATCGGCGAGGCCATGGTCGCCTGTGCGATCGCCGACCACTATCTGCGCCATCGCGGCCAGACCGGACGCGGGTAAGCGGATGCGCAAGGACGTGCCCGCCACGGAATCGCGCGGTTGTGCCTGGCTCACAGCCTGCCTGTCGAGCGCCGTCCTGTTCGCCGCGACGCTGTCGCCCTTGCCGGCGGCCGAGCGCCTTCCCGACGGCGAGAACGCCACGTCGGCCAGCGGCGATATCGCGGCCGCCTGGTTCGCCCGCCCGACCACGCGCTATGCCCACGGGATTCTCGGCGACGCGATCGAGGCTGGCTCGCTGGTTGCAAAGACGCGCGACGGTCGGACGATCGAAGCGGTTCTTCCCGAGACCCAGGTCTTCGAGGATCTGACGCCGCGCCTTATCGATCTCGACGGTGACGGCCGCAACGAGATCGTCGCCATCCGCTCCGATGTCGCCAAGGGAGCCGCTCTGGCCGTCTACGGGCTGGCCGGTGGGCAACTGGTCGAGCGCGCCGCGATCCCGCCGATCGGCCGGCCGAGCCGCTGGCTGAACGTCGCGGCGCTTGCCGATCTTAACGGCGACGGCCGACGGGACATCGCCATCGTGAAGACGCCGCATATCGGCGGGACATTGGAAATCTACGCCTGGCAAGACGGCACGTTGCGCTTACGCGCCAGCCGATCCGGCTACAGCAACCATGTCATCGGCTCGCGCGATCTCGATCTGGCGGAGGTCGTGAGCCTCAAGGGCGCGCCGGCGTTGATCCTGCCGAATGCCGCGCGCGCGGCGCTGGAGGTCGTGCGGGTCGGGCCGGAAACGATCACGCCCGTCGCCAGCATCGCGCTTGCGTCGCGGGCGGTCGGACGCCTTCGGCTCAGCGCCGACGGCGAGTCGGTCGAGGTTCGAACCGAAGACGGCAGAACGGTGCGAATCAGCCTGACGCAGGTAGAGAATTGATCCGCAGGACAAAGGCGCTAGCTCGTAGGCCATGACAACCCGACTCTATCACCATCCGATCTTCGTCGAGCACCTCACCGGCTCGGGTCATCCCGAGCGGCCGGACCGCATGAAGGCGGTCGCCGCCGCCTTGGAAGACGAAGCGTTCCAGCATCTCGACCGGGTCGAGGCGCCCGAGGGAACGCTGGAGGCGATCTATCGCTGCCACCCGGAAGCCTTCGTCCGCAAGATCGCGACGGCGATCCCGGATGACGGCCTGGCGCGCATCGACGGCGATACCATCGTCAGCCCGAAGAGTTTTTCCGCCGCGTTCCATGCCGTCGGTGCCGCCATGGCCGGCGTCGACGACGTGATGTCGGGAGCGGCCGACAACGTCTTCGTCGCCTCGCGGCCGCCGGGTCACCACGCTGAAAGCAGCACCGCAATGGGCTTCTGCCTGTTCAACCAGGCCGCCATCGCCGCCCGCCATGCCCAGGCAACGCATGGCCTCGAACGCGTCGCCATCGTCGACTGGGACGTCCATCACGGCAACGGCTCCCAGGAAATCTTCTGGTCGGACCCATCGGTTCTGTATTGTTCGACCCACCAGATGCCGCTCTATCCGGGCACCGGCGCCAAGAACGAAACCGGCGCCGGTAACATCGTCAACGCGCCCCTGTCGGCCGGCGACGGCGGGCCGGCGTTCCGCGAGGCGTTCGCGTCGCGCATCCTGCCGGCGCTTGAGGCGTTCCAGCCCGATCTCATCATCATCTCGGCCGGCTTCGACGCGCATCGCCGCGATCCGCTGGCCAATCTCATGCTCGAGGACACTGATTTCGACCAGGCGACGGCGGAACTGATGGCGATCGCCGACACCTATTGCGGCGGCCGGGTTGTGAGCCTCCTGGAAGGCGGCTACGACCTCGAAGGGCTCGCGGTCTCGACCGCCGCCCACGTCAAGCGCCTGATGACCGGCTGACGCCGCACACTAGCCCGACCAGACTGAAAGACGCCAACGCCATGACAGACATCGACGAGGCGGCCCTTCCGGCCGACGATTCCGACATCAAGCGCATGAGCTTCGAGGACGCCCTCGCGGCGCTGGAGCGGATCGTCTCGGATCTCGAACGCGGCGATGTACCGCTGGACCGCTCGATCCGCATCTACGAACGCGGCGAGAAGCTCAAGAACCATTGCGACCGGCTGTTGTCGGCGGCCGAGGACAAGGTCGAAAAGATCAAGCTGAACCGGCAGGGCAAGCCGGTGGGGACGGAGCCGCTCGACCCGGGCTGAGAGGTCCTCGTACCCAGGTGCGGGTCATTTTATTGCGAAAGCAGCGCGCGCAAGCGTTCGCGGTCGTCAACGCCGCCCAGTTCTCGGATCGCCTCATCAATCCGTCGCGCCACAATGTAGCTCGCGATCGCTCCTTCCCCAGGAGATTTCCCGGCCGCGGCAACAAAGCGTTCGGCGAAGGGCGCAAGTTCGTTTCCCGCCGCGGCCCGCAAGAATGCGCCAGCCGTTATTCCGTCCGGATCCAACGGGCCAACCATGGCCGCGCCCGTGGCCTTGGCCACGTCATCCAACCCGGCTTCGACTGGCAGTAGTGCGGCAATGACGTCCGGCGCCGCGTTCGCGATATCGGCCAGTTCGCCAGCCCGAACCGGGACGAGATAGACGTCGAGTCCGCCCAGATGTCCGTCCGACTCCTCGTCGGCGTGGCCGTCACGCTCGTCGGCCGCGAGCAAGAAGGCCGCGACGATCTCGGATCGGGCAGTGTCGGGCGTATCCGGCTGCACGATCAGAACGGTCGTGAAGCTATGACCCCGTGCCGGCGAGACGAGGCCGCCCACGAGCGCAAGCGAGCCCAGCACCAGGGGGAGTGTAAGGAGTCGGATCAGTCCGGTCAGCATGGCGAATCTCCTGATAATCGGGTAAATGATGAGGCTATTGGAAATGCCGGCTTGGCGAAATTGCTAGATGCGCTGCGTGGGCTCGTCAGCCGGCCACCGGCTTTTGCCGCGGTCCGTTTGCGCCTCAGCGCTTGAATGGCGCAGGCTGGAACCAATTTAAACTGGAGACGCGCCGTTCCAGCGCAACGATACGACCGGCGAGGTGACGAAGTGCCCAACGAGTTGACGACACCGCTGCTCGACCAGATTCACTCCCCGGCCGACCTTCGCCGGTTCGAGGAGAGCGAGCTGCGGCAGATCGCCGACGAGTTGCGGGCCGATCTGATCGACGCCGTCTCCAAGACCGGCGGGCATCTCGGCGCGGGCCTCGGCGTCGTCGAACTGACCGTCGCGCTCCATTACGTCTTCAACACCCCGGACGACCGGCTGATCTGGGATGTCGGCCACCAGGCCTATCCGCACAAGATCCTCACCGGCCGGCGCGAACGCATGCGCACGGTGCGCCAGGAAGGCGGCCTGTCGGGCTTCGCCAAGCGCACCGAGAGCGAATACGACCCGTTCGGCGCCGGCCACTCCTCGACCTCGATCTCGGCCGGCCTCGGCATGGCGGTGGCACGCGACCTGTCCGGCGGCACCAACAACGTGGTGGCGGTGATCGGCGACGGCGCGATGAGCGCCGGCATGGCCTATGAGGCGATGAACAACGCCGGCGCGCTTGACGCGCGTCTCATCGTCATCCTCAACGACAACGACATGTCGATCGCCCCGCCGACCGGCGCGATGAGCGCGTATCTGGCGCGGCTGGTTTCGGGCAAGACCTATCGGACCCTGCGCAACCGGGCGAAATCGCTGAGCCAGCATTTGCCGGAATTCATGCGCGAGGGCGCCCGCAAGACCGAGGAATACACCCGCGGCTTCTTTACCGGCGGCACCTTGTTCGAGGAACTCGGCTTTTACTATGTCGGGCCGATCGACGGCCACGATCTCGACCACCTCTTGCCGGTGCTCAAGAACGTCCGCGACGTCCAGACCGGGCCGATCCTCGTCCATGTCGTCACCCGCAAGGGCAAGGGCTACGGACCGGCGGAGGATTCCGACGACAAATATCACGGCGTATCCAAATTCGACGTCATCACCGGCGCCCAGGCCAAGGCCAAGGCCAACGCGCCGAGCTACACCAGCGTCTTCGCCGAAACGCTGATCCAGGAGGCCCACGACGACGACAAGATCGTCGCCGTTCATGCCGCCATGCCCGACGGCACCGGCCTCGACAAATTCGGCGCGGTGTTTCCGGCCCGCACCTTCGACGTCGGCATCGCCGAGCAGCACGCCGTCACCTTCTGCGCCGGGCTCGCCAGCGAGGGCTACAAGCCGTTCGCGGCGATCTATTCCACCTTCCTGCAGCGCGCCTACGACCAGATCGTCCATGACGTCGCGATCCAGAAGCTGCCCGTGCGCTTCGCCATCGACCGCGCCGGCTATGTCGGCGCCGACGGGCCGACCCACGCGGGCGCCTTCGACACAGGCTTTTTATGCCCCCTGCCCGGCATGGTGGTGATGGCCGCCGCCGACGAGGCGGAACTGCGCCACATGGTCCGCACCGCCGCGCTGTACGACGACGGGCCGATCTCCTTCCGCTATCCGCGCGGCAACGGCACCGGCGTCGACCTGCCCGAGCGCGGCGAAGCGCTCGCCATCGGCCAGGGCCGCATCGTCAAGGAGGGCAGCAAGGTGGCGATCCTCTCCTTCGGCAGCCGGCTCGCCGACAGCGTCGCCGCGGCCGAGGAACTGGATACGTTCGGCCTGTCGACGACCGTCGCCGACGCCCGCTTCGCCAAGCCCCTCGACGCCGATCTGATCGCGCGCCTCGCCCGCGATCACGAGGTGCTGATCTTGGTCGAGGAAGGGGCGAGCGGCGGCTTTGCCACCCAGGTGCTGCAGCATATGGCCGTGCGCGGCCTCATCGACCACGGGCTCAAGGTCCGGCCACTGGTGATGCCGGACCGTTTCGTCGACCACGCCGCGCCGGAAGCGATGGTCAAATCCGCCGCTCTCGACCGCAAGGGCATCGTCGACGCCGTTTTCCGGGCGCTGGGGACGGAAGCGGAGCGGGTGCTGAAGGCTTGAGGGCCAAGCTGCCGCTGAAAAGCGGTCGCGCAATCTGACAGGACAGGCCCGGGGATATCCCTTCCCCGCGAGGCGAGGTCCGCCTTAGCGGTTGTTCGTCAGAGTGCGAGCATAGGTCTCCAAAACGGCGTTCATGCGTGTCTGGTAGCCCTTCCCCTGCGCTTTATAGACATCGAGGACGGACTTCTTGACCCGCAAGGTGACCGGCTGCGTCAAGTCCGGCTCGACCAGCCGAGCCTTGCTCCAGAACGCGTCGTCGAGTTCGGGAATATCGCTGGTGTCGATGTCTTCATCCTTCACCGCCGCCAGATCGGCCGCGGTCATTTCCTTCTCGTATCGCTTCTTCATAGCGGTGCCTTTCTCCGCGCTTCGCAGGACGCGCGGAAATGATACGGATGTTGCCGTCGCGATCGGTATGAACCACCGTCAGGAAAGTCGCGCCGCCAATTCGTCCGATGCTGATCTCTCGCGTTTCGCCGTAGTCGCGGCGGTCATCGATGACCGAAAATACAACGCCCTCGAAAATCCGGCTGGCGGTCGCGAAGCTCACGCCATGCTTTTCGATATTGGCCTGATTTTTCGTCTCGTCCCATTCGAACATGCCACATTATTGTTAGTACATATTGTACGTACATTTCAAGATTTTACTTGCACCTCTTGCCGAAGCGATCATTCTCGCCAGGCTCCCACTCCGCTCGCCGTCCAATCGTCGCTTGCCATTTGACCGCGCGGGCCGCATGACCTGCCGATGGCCTCCACCGAAGAACAGCATCTGTCGCGCGTGCGGCTCGACACTCTCGTTTCCGACCGCGGGCTCGCGGCAAGCCGGGCGCGCGCCCGCGACGCGATCCTGCGCGGCCACGTCAAGGTCGACGGGCACGTCGTTACCAAGCCGAGCCTCAACGTGCCGCCCGAAAGCGAGATCACCCTCGACGACCCGGCCGCCGATTACGTCTCGCGCGCCGGGCTGAAGCTGGAAGCGGCGCTCGACCATTTCGCGTTCCCCGTCGAAGGCCGCACCGCGCTCGATCTCGGCGCCTCGACCGGCGGTTTCACCGAGGCGCTGCTCAGGCGCGACGCGGCGCATGTGGTGGCCATCGACGTCGGCCACGGGCAGATGCATCCGCGCGTCGGCGCCGACAGCCGCGTCACCGTGATCGAGGGGCTCAACGCCCGCGACCTCACCCGCCTCGACCTCAACGGCCACCGCTTCGATCTGCTCGTCGCCGACGTCAGCTTCATCTCGCTGCGGCTCGCCTTGCCGCCGGCGCTGGAACTGGCCGAGCCGGGGACATCGGCGGTGATCCTGGTCAAGCCGCAATTCGAGGCCGGCCGCGAGGCGATCGCCAAGAACGGCCTCTTACGCGATCCGGATAGCGCGCCGGCCGTCGCCGAGGCGCTTCGCGACTGGCTGGCCGCGCAGCCCGGTTGGCGCGTGATCGGCCTCATCCCCTCGCCGATCGCCGGCGGCGACGGCAACCACGAATTCCTGCTCGCGGCGGAAAAGCCATGAGCGAGCGCGTCACCATCGATCGCCTCGGTGCACAGGGCGACGGCATCGCCGAGACCGGGGCCGGTTCGATCTTCGTGCCGTTCACGCTTCCCGGTGAGACGGTCGAGATCGCCGCCATGGGACCGCGTGCGGAAGCAGCGGCGATCATCGCGGCCTCGCCGCATCGCCAGACGCCGCCCTGCCCGCATTTCGGTACTTGCGGCGGCTGCGACCTGCAACATGCCGACGACGCCTTCTATCGCGCCTTCAAGCGCGATCTCGTCGTCGAGGCGCTGGGCCGCGCCGAGGTCACGGCCGATGTCGGCGACCTCGTCCCCTGCCCGCCGGCGTCGCGGCGGCGCGTGGCCTTTTCCGCCGTTCGCGCCGGCAACCAAGTCATGCTCGGTTTCAATGCCGCGCATTCCAACCGCATCGTGCCGATCGCCGTCTGCCCGATCGCCCTGCCGGAAATCGAGCGCGCCTTGCCGGCCCTGCAAAAGCTGGCTGCGATCCTGGTCGACCGCAAGCGGCCCCTGAAGTTGACCGTGACCGCGACGCTGACCGGCCTCGACGTCGCGATTGCCGACGCGGCGAAACTGTCGGAGCCAATGCGCCGGCAGGCGGTGTCGCTGGCGCTGGGCGAAGGTTTTGCGCGGCTGTCGGTCAGCGGCGAGACGCTGGTGGTGACGCAACCGCCGACCATGGACTTCGGCGGTGTGACGGTCGAATTGCCAGCGGGCGCCTTCGTCCAGGCCGTCGCGGCGGCCGAGGCGACGATGGCGTCGCTGGTGCTATCGCATCTGGCCGGGGCCAAGCGCGTTGCCGACCTCTTCGCCGGCTGCGGAACCTTTGCCCTGCGTCTGGCGCCGCAAGCCACCGTTCACGCGGTCGAGGCCGAAGCGCCGCAGCTCGCCGCGCTCCTCGCCGCCTGGCGCTCGCGGCCCGGCCTGAAGCCGCTGACGACCGAACGGCGCGATCTCTTCCGCCGCCCGATCCCGGCGAAGGAGCTCAAACCCTATGACGGCGTGGTCTACGACCCGCCGCGCGCCGGGGCGGAGGGTCTTGCGCGCGAGCTCGCGGCCTCGACGGTCGGGCGGATCGCCGCGGTCTCGTGCAATCCGGCGACGCTCGCCCGCGATCTCAAAATCCTCACCGACGGCGGCTACCGCGTGACATCGGTGACGCCGATCGACCAGTTCTTATGGTCGCGGCATGTGGAGGTCGTCGCGCTTTTGGAGCGCTGAGCCGGGCGGTGGCGGCGCGAGGCTTGCCGTCATGGGCCATTCGTGCGAGCCAGCGTGGCATCGCAAGTCATGAGACGCCGACGCCTTGACCGAATTTCTCATCCAGTACGGCTACGGGTTCATCTTCGTCGTCGTCCTGCTTGAATCGACCGGCCTGCCGCTTCCCGGCGAAAGCCTGATCGTCGCCGCCGGCATGCTGTCGGGGGAAGGCTCCTTCAACATTCTCGCGGTGCTGATCGCGGCCTTTTCCGGTTCGATCGTCGGCGACAATCTCGGCTATCTCGTCGGGCGCCGCTACGGCCGCAAGATCGTGGTGCGGTGGGGCGCGCATTTCGGCCTCGGCGAGAAGCGTTTCGCCATGGTCGAGGAGCGCTTCCAGACCTATGGCTTCGCCGTCGTTCTCGTGGCGCGTTTCGTGATCATCCTGCGGCAGCTCAACGGCTTTGTCGCGGGCACCATGCGGATGAACTGGCCGGTCTTCCTGTTCTACAACTGCATCAGCGCGGCGCTCTGGGCCGGCGCCTACGGTCTCGGCGCCTATGTCTTCGGCACCGCGTTCCGGCATTTCTTCGCCGAATTCGGCACGTGGCCGATTATCCTGATTGCCGGCGGCGTCTGCCTCGTCGGTGTCGTCGGCACCTATCGCTTCCTGTTCAACGACGCGGATAACGAGGGCGGCAAGGCCGAGGAGCCGACCGCCCCCGACTCGCGTGGCTGACCCGCTGGGGGACGCCCCTCTACCGCGCCATGAACGCCCGAAACGCAGCCTTGGCCTCGTCGGAGGTCATTCGCTCGGAAAAATGTTCGACTTCCAGATCGATGCGCTCGACGATGTCCTCGCGCTGGCCGCGCAGCAGTTCGCGCGCGATCCGGAGCGCCTTCGGCGGCTTGGCCGCGAGCCGCAGGGCGGCATCCCGCGCCCCGGCCTCCACGTCCCCTTCGACGATTTCGTAGACGAGCCCCGCCTCGCGCGCGGCCGCCGCGTCGAAGGTGTCTCCGAGCACCAGCAAGGCGAAGGCGCGCTGGTCGCCCATCAGCTTCGGCGCGATCAGGGTGGAGCCCGCCTCCGGCGTGATGCCGAGGTCGAGAAACGGCGTCCTGAAGATCGAGCCGGGCGAACAATAGGCCAGGTCGCAATGCATCAGGATCGTCGTGCCGATGCCGATGGCGAGCCCGTCGACGACGGCGACCAGCGGCTTGGAAAAGGTCGCGATAGCCCGCAGGAAATCGTGGACCTCACCATGGCGTGTGCCGCCCTCGGCGATGGCGATGAAATCCTTGATGTCGTTGCCGGCGGTAAAGGCGCCGGAGCCGCCGCACAGCAGCACCGCCCGGACGGCATCGTCGTTCCTGGCCGCTTCCAAAGCATCCGCCATCGCCCGGTACATGTCGCGGGTGATGGCGTTCTTCTTTTCCGGCCGGTTCATGCGGATGGTGAGGACGCCGGACTGGGTGCCGGTCTGAATGAATTCGCTCATGATGGGACCTACTGAAGAATCGCGTGGGAGGCGGCGAGGCTGGCGGCGCCCGCAACGACTTGGCGCTTCAGCGCACTCGTTTCGGTCAGGAGATTCTCCGCCATGAAGCGGGCGAGATGCGTGCGCTCCGTGCGGCCGGTTTCGGCCAGCGCGCCCTTGGCGAGATAGACGGCGCCGGCGGTCAGGCCGAATAGTCTGAGGTAGGACGTCGCGCCGGCGAGCGCGGTGTCCATGTCCTTGTCGGCGAGCGCTTTTGCAAGAAACGCCGTCGTCTCCTTCAGATCGTCGAGCGCGGCCGCCAAAGCCTCGCCGGTCGCGCCGAAATCCTCCGCGTTCCGGCCGCGCACGGCGTCGACCGTCTCGGCGAGTTCGGCCAGATAGGCGCTGACTGCGGCTCCGTCCGACTGGCCGATCTTGCGGGTGACGAGATCGATCGCCTGGATGCCGTTGGTGCCCTCGTAGATCGGCGCGATGCGCGCGTCGCGCAACAGCCGCGCGGCGCCGGTCTCCTCGATGAAGCCCATGCCGCCATGCACCTGGATGCCGAGCGAGGCGACCTCGACGCCGATATCGGTGGCAAACGCCTTGGCGATCGGCGTCAAGAGATTTGCACGTTCCTTCCAGGCCCGCGCTTCGCTCGCCTCGTCGCGGGTCGCCTTGGCCATGTCGCTTGCGTGACCGCAGGCATAAGCGATGGCGCGTGCGGAACCGGTCAGCGCCTTCATCGTCAGCAGCGAGCGGGCAACGTCGGGATGCTCGACGATCGGGCTCATCTGCCCCGACGGCTCGGCGCCCTTGGCGAGGCGCGTCGAGCGACCCTGGCGGCGCTCGCGCGCATAATCGAGCGCCATCTGGAAAGCCGCCTCGGCGACGCCGACGCCTTGCACGCCGACCAGAAGCCGGGCGTTGTTCATCATCGTGAACATGCAGGCGAGGCCGCGATTTTCCTCGCCGATCAGGTAGCCGACCGCGCCGGCCTCCTCGCCGTCGACACTGCCGTCGCCGTAGATCATCGTGCAGGTCGGCGAGCCGTGGATGCCCAGCTTGTGCTCGACGGAATGGCAGAAGACGTCGTTGCGGCGGCCGAGCGACCCGTCTGCCTCGACCAGGAATTTCGGCACCAGGAACAGCGAGATGCCCTTCACGCCGGCCGGTGCGTCCGGTAGCCGCGCCAGGACGAGATGCACGATGTTGTCGGTGAAATCGTGCTCGCCATAGGTGATGTAGATTTTCTGGCCGAAAATTCGGTAGCTGCCATCGCCGGCCCGTTCGGCCTTGGTCTTCAGCGCCGACAGGTCGGAGCCCGCCTGCGGCTCGGTGAGGTTCATCGTACCGTTCCACTCGCCGGAGACGAGCTTGGCCAGATACGCCGCCTTCAACTCATCCGAACCGTGCGTCTCCAGCGCCTCCACCGCTCCGACGGTCAGCGTCGGACCAAGGGCAAAGCCCATCGACGCCGAGTTCCACATCTCGAAAACGGCGGCTGACAACGATGTCGGCAGGGCCTGACCGCCATATTCCTCGGGGCCGGTCAGGGCGTTCCAGCCGCCGGCGATCCAGTCGGCATAGAGCTCCTTCCAGCCCGTCGGCGTCGTCACCACACCGTCGGTCACGGAGGTGCCCTCGCGGTCACCCACCTCGGCAAGCGGCGCGACCTTTTCGCTGGCGAAGCGGCCCGCTTCCTCGAGAACCGCGTCCAGCAGGTCGGGGGTCAGTTCGCCGAGCAGGCCTTTTTCCATCGCCGGCTCCAGACCGGCCACTTTCTTCAGGGCGAACGCGATCTCCTCGATGGGCGCCTTGTACATGAAATCTCCTTCAAAAACGGCCGTTGGAGCAGGCAATCACCGCATAACGAGCAATTCCACCCCATCGCATCTTACGTAAAAGTCAACTTTACGCAAGGAACCGAACCTTGGTCTCGACCATTTCCATGTAACAGTATTGGGGAGGAATTTGATGCGGTTTGTACGCTTTGGCCACCGCGGTTCCGAGCGGCCGGGCTTGATTGACGACGACAACCGCATTCGCGACCTTTCCGAGCATGTTTCATCGTTATCCGAGGCCTCCCTGGACCCCGACGAACTTGCTGCCTGCGGGCATCTCGACCCCGCCTCGCTGCCGCTCGTGCCCGAAGGGGTTCGCTTGTGCCGTCCCGTCCAGAAGATCGGCAAGATCGTCGGTATCGGGCCAAACTATCACGACAGCGCCAGCCTTGCGGGCTTCAAGGTCAATCCGGAGCCGACGATCTTCCTGAAGGCGGCGACGGCGGCCTGCGGACCCACCGATCCGATCGAGTTGCCCAAGCTGTCCACCCGGGTCGACTGGGGCGTGGAACTCGCCGTGGTGATCGGCCGCAGGGCAAAATATGTCAGCGTCGAGGATGCGATCCGGCACGTCGCGGGCTTTACGCTCTGCAACGACGTCACCGAGCGCAGTTTCCAGCTCCAGCGCGGGGGCCAGTGGTCGAAGGGCAAGTCGCACGACACCTTCGCCCCGCTTGGCCCGTGGCTGGTCCCACCCGACCAATTGCCCGATTACGGGGAGATCGACCTTTGGCTCGACGTCAATGGCGAGCGCCAGCAGTCGGGCAATACGGCGGACATGATCTTCAAGGTGCCGTATCTCATCTCCTACATCTCGCGCTTCATGCGGCTCGAGCCCGGCGACGTGATCCTGACCGGAACGCCCGGCGGCGTCGGACTTTCCTACGACCCGCCACGTTTCCTGAAGTCCGGCGACCGGGTGACGCTCGGCGGCACCGGGCTCGGGTCGCAGGATTCCATCTGCGTCAGCCTGTAGCAGCGGTGGATTTTTCCTTCAGGCGGTCCCATCCCGCATCGGGCTTGAAACGAGCGCCGTGTTTGTCCGCCAGCGCGTTCAGCTTGGCGACGATCTCATCGACGCCGCGCTTCTTGGCGTAGTGGATAGGCCCACCCCGGAACGGCGCGAAGCCGGTGCCGAAGATCATCGCCCCGTCGGCAACATCCTCGCTCTCGACGACGCCCTCGCGCAGGCACGCGACGACCGCGTTCAGCATCGGCAGGATCAGCCGGTCGAGAATATCCGGGTCGCCCTTGGCCGAATCCGGCAGCGCGTCGACCGGCTGCTTCTTGGGCTTGCCGTCGGAGTCGTACTCGTAGAGTCCGCCGCCGGTCTTGCGGCCGAGCGTGCCGTCCGCGACCATCTTCTCCAGCCAGTCCGGCGTTTCCGGAAAGTCGCTGTCCAGCCGTTCGCGTAGCGAGGCGGAAACCTCGACAGCGATATCGAGTCCAACCTGATCGGCCAGTTCCACCGGCCCCATCGGCATGCCGAAATCCTCGGCGATGCGATCGATCCGTTCCTTGGGGATGCCCTCGTCCACCATGATCAACGCCTCGGCCATGTACGGCGTCAGTGCGCGGTTGACGAGGAAGCCCGACGCCGAGGCCACGGGGGCCGGCAGGCGCGACAATTCGACGGCGAATGCGGTGGCCCGGCGCGCGGTCTCTGGACTGATCTTGTCGTGGCTAACGATCTCGATGAGTTGCATCCGGGAGACCGGGTTGAAGAAATGCAAGCCGACGAGGCGCGATGGATCGACGAGCCCCTCGGCGAGGTCCGCCAGCGGCAGCGCAGAGGTATTGGTCGCGAGCAACGCGCCCTCTTTCAACCTGGGTTCGATGTCGGCGTAAATCTTTCGCTTCAACTCCAGCTTTTCGGGCGCCGCCTCGATGACGAGGTCGGCGCGAGCAATTCCGAGGCCAGCCGGGTCCGGCGTCAAGCGGTCCAGCGCGTCGCGGACCTTTAGCGGGTCCTTGAGCGTCGCGGTCAGCATCTTCGTCGCCGCGCGGATCGCCTTGCCGATCGGCTGCGTCGCGACATCGCCGAGCGTCACATGAAAGCCCTCGCGCGCCGCCCAGGCGGCGATGTCGCCGCCCATGGCGCCGGCGCCGATGACATGGACGTTCTTGATCGCCGAATCGCCCTGCTTCAGCCCGCGCATCGTCTCGCGCAGGAAGAACACCCGGACGAGGTTCTGGGCGGTATCGGTCTCGATCAGTTCGGCGAAGCTGTCGATCTCCGCATCCTGCATCGCCTTGGCACTGCCGCCATGGGCTTCCCACAGGTCGATCAGCCGGTGCGGCGCCGGATAATGCGCCTTGGCGGCCTTCTCCGCCGTCTTCTTGCGCATCTGGCTCGCCGCCAGCGCGCGGGCCGGGCGGAGCGAGAAGGCCTGGGTCTTGAAGCCGCCTCCAGCCGTCTTGAGCTCGTTATAGAGCGCGGCCTGCACGGCCGCCCCGACATGCCGCTCCTCGACCACCGCGTCGACGAGGCCGATAGCCTTGGCCTTCTTCGCGGTGACCGATTTGCCGGTCAGCATCATTGTCATCGCCTCCAGCGGGTCGGCGATCGCTGTCGAACGACAGGTGCCGCCTAGGCCAGGATGCAGGCCGAGCATTACTTCCGGAAAGCCCAGGCTGGCGTCGGAGACCGCAATCCGAAGGTCGCAGGCCAGTGCCAATTCGAGCCCGGCGCCGAGGCAATGACCGTTGATCACCGCGATCGTCTTCGCCTGGACCTTGGCCAGGCGGTCGAGGACCAGATGGGCTTCCTTCAGCATGCCGCGGATCTCGCCGGTCGAAGCGCCGGCGAATTGCTGGATGTCGGCACCGGCGGCGAAGCCGCAAGGCTTCGCCGAACGGATCACCACGGCCGAGGGCTTCTGGTCGATGATCCTGTCGACGTGCTGCGACAGCTCCTCGATGACGCTCCGGTCGATGGTATTGACCGCCTTGCCCGGCCGGTCGAGCACCAGCCAGTAGACGTAATTCTCGTCGGTGGCGGCCCGCCAGTTACCGTGCTGCTCGGCTGCGCGTGCCGGCCCGAGTTCGAGGGCGCGATCGGAAAGTGCGTTCAGCATTCTGCCCATGGTTCTGATCTCGTCTTCTTGTCGGAACGCGCCGCGAAGAGTTTGGGACCTCGCGGCGCCGAATGGGGTTTCGGGCGAACAGCCGGCGCGAAGTCCCGCGCCGGCATGGTGTCTCGTCGCGCGCTCAGGCGGCTTCCAGCAGCATCGCGCCGCCGAGCCCGCCGCCGATACATTCGGTCGCGATGCCGCGCTTGCGGCCGAGCCGCCGCATGGCGTTGGCCAGATGCAAGGTGATGCGATTGCCGCTGGTGCCGACCGGATGACCGAGCGAGATGGCGCCGCCGTCGACATTGATGTTGGCGTGATCGATCCGACCGCCGCGACCTTCCAGGCTGAGCACCGGATCGACCAGGCTCGGATCGTCGAACGCCGCGAGGCAGGCCAGCACCTGGGTCGCGAAGGCCTCGTTCAACTCCCACAGATCCACGTCGGCCACCGTCATGTTCTGGCGCTTCAGGATCGGCGCCGTCGACACCACTGGGCCAAGACCCATGATCGACGGATCGAGCCCGCCCCATTCTGAATCGACGATGCGCGCCAGCGGCGTCATGCCATGACGCGTGACGGCCTCCTCCGACGCCAGCACGACCCACGAGGCGCCGTCGGTGATCTGCGAGGAATTGCCGGCCGTCACCTTGCCGTAAGGCCGTTCGAAGACCGGCTTCAGCTTGGCGAGGGACGCGGCGGAGGAGTCCGGCCGCACCCCGTCATCGTGATCGAAGACCTCGCCGTCGCGGGAGAAGGCCGGCAGCATCTCGTCCCGCAGCCAGCCCTGCTTCGTCGCGTTGGCCAGCCGGTTATGGCTTTCGGCCGCATAGGCGTCCGCCTCACGCCGGGACACGTCGAAGAGATGGGCCAGCACTTCGGCGGTCTGGCCCATATTGAGATTGGTGATCGGGTCGGTGAGACCGCGCTCCAGCCCGATGACCGGCTTGAGGAACTCCGGCCGCAAACCGGTGAAGGCCTTCAGCCGGTCGGTCGTGGAGCGGGCGCCGTTGAGCGCCGCGAACCAGTCGACGGCGCCGCGCCTGAGGACGAGCGGCGAATGGCTTAGCGCCTCGGCCCCGCCGGCCAGCACGATGTCGGCCGTACCGCGCTCGATATAGCGAAACGCCGTGTCGATCGACTGCATGCCGGAGCCGCAATTGATCTGGACCGTGAAGGCCGGAATCTCGTCCTTCAGGCACAGACGCAAGGCCGCGACGCGCGCCGGGTTCATCTCGTCCGCGACGACATTGACGCAGCCGAGGATAACCAGATCGATCGCATCCGCTGCAAAGCTCTGCCGCATCAACAGCGGCCGGCCGCACTGGACCGCGAGGTCGACGGGCGAGAACGGACCCGGCTTGCCGCGTGCCTTGATGAACGGGGTGCGGGCGCCGTCGACCAGATAGACCGCTTTCGCCATTATTCCGCTGCCTCTCGCTGTTCGCCCTTGCCGCCATTTTTGGCCGGACGATCATGTTGGGATGCGATCGGAGAGACCTCCGCCATCGGGAAAGCGTCCACCGCGATGACCTTGTCCACCGCCTCCTTGGCCTCCGCCAGCCGCACGAACTCCGCATTGGAGATCACGCCAGCCTCCCTCGCTTCCTCGGGATCGCGGATGTTGGCCTCGCGCAGCTTCTTCTCGATCGGCGCGGCCTCGCTCACCAGTTCGAAGGCGAGTTCCAGATCCTTGATCGGATGCTGGGCGTGTCCCTCGCCGAGATAGAGGTCCGGCGTCAGCCGGTCGCGCTGCGAGGACGGACGCATCAGAATCGCCGCGACCTCGCTGGTCAATTCGTCCGACGGCTCGTGATAGGGCACGCCCAGCGGAAAGGCGATCGCCCGGGTCAGGATCGCCGCCCAACGCGCCGGCAGATTGTCGAGGACGCCGTTGAAGGCAAGAGCCATGCGATTGTAGCCCTTCTCCATGATGTACTCGACCAGCGGCTTGTCGGCCTCCGGCCGCCCCTCCGTCTCGAAACGCTTCAGGACGGCGCCGAGCAGATAGAGTTCGGAGAGAATGTCGCCGAGCCGCGCCGACAGCATTTCCTTGCGTTTCAGCGCGCCGCCCAGGGTCAACAGCGACAGGTCGGACAGAAGCGCGAACGCCGAGGCATAGCGCGACAATTGCCGCCAGTGGCTGGTGAAGGCCGCATTCTTTGGCGCAGGCGCGGCCAGACCGCCGGTCCAGCCGCGCACGAAGCTGCGCAGGGCGTTCTTGGCCGAATGGCCCACATGCGCCCAGAAATGTTTGTCGAAGTCGTCCAGTCCCTTGTCCTCGTCCTCGTCGGACAGGGCCAGCAGTTCCTTCAGCATGTAGGGATGCGCGCGGATCGCCCCCTGCCCGAAGATCATCAGATTGCGGGTGAGGATGTTGGCGCCCTCGACCGTGATGCCGATCGGCACCGACCGGTACTGGGCGGCGAGATAGTTCTTCGGGCCGTCGATGATCGCCTTGCCGCCATGAATGTCCATGGCCCGCTCGATCGACTCGCGCATGCGGTAGGTCGCGTGCGCCTTCATGATCGCTGACACCACCGACGGCTTGTGGCCTTCATCCAGCGCGGCAACGGTCAGCCGGCGGGCGGCGTCGATGAGATAGGCATTGGCGGCGATGTCGGCGAGCGGCTGCTGGATGCCCTCGAACATGCCGATCGGCACGTTGAACTGGGTGCGAACCCGCGCATAGGCGCCGGTGGTACGCGCACAGATGGCGGCCGCGGCGGAGGATTGCGAGGGCAGCGAAATGCCACGGCCGGCGGCAAGCGCCGTCATCAGCATCGTCCAGCCCTGGCCGATCTGGTCTGGCCCGCCGAGAATCCAGTCGAGCGGAATGAACACGTCGTCGCCGTAAAGCGGGCCGTTCTGGAAATAGGTCAGCAGCGGGACATGCCGGTCGCCGTGCCGGACGCCCTTGGTCGCAGTCGGCAGCAGCGCCACCGTGATGCCGAGATCCTCGCCCTTGCCGAGATGGTTCTGCGGATCGAACATCTTGAAGGCGAGGCCCATCACCGTCGCGACCGGGCCGAGGGTGATGTAGCGCTTGTGGAAATTCAGCCGGATGCCGAGAACGCGCTCGCCATCATGCTCGCCATATTCGACCATGCCGGTGTCGAGCATCGCCGCCGCGTCGGAGCCGGCTTCCTGCGAGGTCAGGCCGAAGCACGGAATCTCGCGCCCGTCGGCGAGACGCGGCAGCCAGTAATCGCGCTGCGCCTGCGTGCCGAAATGCAGCATCAATTCGCCCGGTCCGAGCGAATTCGGCACCATCACGGTGACGCCGGCGACGACCGAACAGGAGGAGACCTTACGCACCACCTCCGAATGCGCGGTATTGGAAAATCCGAGCCCGCCATATTCCTTCGGGATGATCATGCCGAAGAACTTGTGCTTGCGCAGGAAGTCCCAGACCTCCGGCGGCAGGTCGCGATCTTCCCAGACCAGCTTCCACTCGTCGATCATGGCGCAAAGTTCGTTAACCGGGCCGTCGAGAAACGCCTGCTCGTCCGGCGACAGCCGCGCCGGCGGCATGGCGAGCAGCTTGTTCCAGTCGGGATCGCCGGTGAAGAGTTCGCCGTCCCACCAGACCGTGCCGGCGTCGATCGCCTCCCGCTCGGTTTCCGAGATCGGCGGCATGACGCCCTTGGCCCATCGATAGATCGGCCGTGTCAGCTTTTCCTGACGAAATGACATGGCTTCGCTCCGGGGTTCGCCGCATGGTTAACGAGGAATGTATGGTCGCGCGGATGGTTTCCCACCCGCAGGCCAAGACATTTCCTACATTTTACGTAAAGGTCAATGTCAGCGACACGATCGGGATCGGCTCCGAACGCCGAAAACCCGGCCCAACGGAGACTTCAGATGCTTTCGGTCATGATCGCGCGGTGGCCGATGTCTGAACGCCAAAATCCCTCGTCCCATTCGACGGCTTCGACGACCTCATAGGCGCGGCGCGCGGCTTCCTTCACGCTGGCACCGGTGGCGGTGACGTTGAGGACACGTCCCCCGACGGCGAGCAGCCGGTCGCCATCGCGTTGCGTCCCGGCCTGGAAGATACGTGTCGTTGCACTCGCCGCCGGCAAATGGCGGATCGCGGTGCCCTTGGCATGGGCGCCCGGATAGCCCTCCGAGGCCATGACCACGGTCAGGGCCCGCTCTTCCGACCATTGCGGCACGACGGCCGAGACGTCGCCCCTGGCGGCGGCGAGGAGAATCGGCAGCAGGTCGCTTTCCAGCCGCATCAGCAGCACCTGGCATTCCGGATCGCCGAAGCGGACATTGTATTCGATCAGCTTGGGACCGGACTCCGTCAGCATCAGCCCGGCATATAGAATGCCCTGGAACGGGGCTCCGGCCGCCTTCATCCCGGCGAGCGTCGGCTCGACGATCTCGCGCATCGCCCGGCGCACCATCGCATCGTTCATCGGCAGCGCCGGCGAATAGGCGCCCATGCCGCCTGTGTTCGGACCGCGGTCACGGTCGAAGGCGCGCTTGTGATCCTGCGCCGTGCCGAAGAACAGCGCCCGCTCGCCATCGCAAATGCAAAACAGGCTCGCCTCCTCGCCCTCGAGGAACTCCTCGATGACGACCTCCGCGCCCGGCCCGCCGAAATCGCCCTCGAAGCAGGCGTCGATGGCCGCAAGCGCGTCCTGACGCGTTTCGGCGACCGTGACGCCCTTGCCGGCGGCAAGCCCGTCCGCCTTGATCACGATCGGCAGACCGCCGTCGCGGACATAGTCGCGCGCGGCGGCCACGTCGTCGAAGCGACGGTAGCGCGCCGTCGGAATGTCGTGGAGGGTGCACAGATCCTTGGTGAAGCCCTTCGAGCCCTCGAGCCGCGCGGCGGCGGCGGAGGGGCCGAACACCGGAATACCGGCGGCGGCAAGGCTATCGCCGAGGCCGGCGACGAGCGGCACTTCGGGACCGACGATTACAAGGCCGATCGCATTGGAGCGACAGAACGCCACGACGGCCGCTTGATCCAAGATGTCGAGTTCGACGGTCTCGGCGTGCTCGGCGATGCCGGGATTGCCCGGCGCGGCGTAGAGGCGCCCAAGATCGGGCGATTGCGCGAGTTTCCAGGCAATCGCGTGTTCGCGGCCACCGCCGCCGATGAGAAGAACGTTGATCGTCATGGCTTCGCCCCTGTCAGCGCATTTCTGCCGCCCAGGCCGGCCGACCGCTGCCGATTACGGGGGCGCAACGGCCGCGGTCAAGTTCGGCGCGGCAAATCTTAAGCGTTGATAAAGCGGAAAACCCTTGACTGCGGCCTTTCGGCCATCAATCTCGGTGCCATGTCGAATCTGAAAGGAAGCCTCGCGGACCAAATCGACCGCGTGGCGGATGCACCGTCCAACAATTGGGTCTACCGCACGTTGCCGCGCGGCCTCTGGCCCTATGCGCAGTTGGCGCGCTGGGACCGTCCGATCGGCTGGCAATTGCTGCTGTGGCCGTGCTGGTGGGCGGCGGCGCTGGCGCCGCAGGCGGTGCAGACGGGGGCCGTTCACACCGGCCTTCCCAGCCTCTGGCAGCTCTTCCTCTTTTTGGTCGGTGCGATCGCCATGCGCGGCGCGGGGTGTACCTATAACGACCTCGTCGACGAGACGATCGATACGCTCGTCGCACGCACCCGGTCGCGTCCGCTGCCCTCCGGCCGGGTTTCGCGCCTCCAGGCCAAGCTGTTTCTCGTCGTCCAGGCGCTGGTCGGGTTCCTGGTACTGATCCAGTTCAACCTGTTCTCGGTCCTGCTCGGGGTCGCCTCGCTCGGCGTGGTGGCGATCTATCCATTCCTGAAGCGCTTCACCGACTGGCCGCTGTTGGGGCTCGGCCTCGCCTTTTCCTGGGGCGCGCTGATGGGATGGGCGGCGTATTGGGGCACGCTGTCGCTCGCTGCCGGCCTGCTTTACGCCGGCAGCATTCTCTGGACTATCGGCTACGACACGATCTACGCGCATCAGGACAAGGAAGACGACGCGCTGGTCGGCGTCCGTTCCACGGCCCGGCTGTTCGGCGAGCGAACCAGACTGGCGCTGACAATTCTCTATCTCGGAGCAATCGCCCTGTTCGCGGGCGCCTTCGTGCTGACCGGCTATGGCACGGGGGGCGGACCCGAATGGCCCGCCTATGCCGGCCTTGCCGCCGGCGCCTTCCAGATGATCTGGCAGATCCGCACCCTCGACATCGAGGATGCGGACCAGTGCCTGAGGCTGTTCAAGTCGAACACGGTGTTCGGCTGGATCATCTTCTTCGGCTTGATCTTCTCGTCCCTGTGGGCGCTGTCCTTCCCGCTGGCGGGAATCTGACGCCCACCGCCCGGCGCTACTGACGGGCGATGATTTCCTCTCCGGCAACCACCATGCGCATCCCGAGCCCACCGGGCTTGCGACGCGCCAGGAAGCGCGGCCGGCGCTGGCGGTTGGGCGACCGGCGACGCGGCGCCGGCGCGGCAGCCCGGATGTGCCCGAGCGTCTCTTCAAGCGTGCGCAACGCGCCATCCGCCTCGATCATCAGCATCGGCAGGTTGAACAGTTCCGCCCATCCCCGCCAGTCGGCGGCGACATCGTAGAGGTCGCTGGCAACCAAGAGCGGCACCGTGCAGCGCGGATCGCTGTGATGCAGCTCAAGCGTCACCGTCACCTCGCCGTTGCCGTCTTCCATGGCGCGGGCCGCGACACCCCGAAAGGCGCGTGGCGGCAGCGCGATCGAAACCGGCAATCCGGATTTCTCCAGGCGCCGATGGACGACGGCCCCGCGGCGGTCGACCTTGTAGGTAATCAATTCCCCGTCCTCGACCATTTCGATCGTCTGGCGACGATCGCAAGCAGCCGGGTCAAGGCGGACCGGGACGTTCGCCCATTCGGGCTTGGTCGCGAGTGGGTTCGGAGCAATGCTCATGAAATGACGCCTTCTGCCTCTCCTGAGAGCCGATGTTTCGGTCTCTCGTTCGGGCCGATGTAATCCCGGCCTTCGATAAGGATGACAGTAGGGGCGCCGCCTTGAAGTCGCGCTAAGAAAGTCGGTTAAGTCTTCATGACGGAAAAGACGGTTAGCAAGTCGAAAACTTGAATCAAGTCTAAACGAGCTTGCCGGGATTTAAGATGTTGTCAGGATCGAAGGCGGCCTTGAGCCGCCGCATCAGGTCGATCTCGACGCCCTCTTTGGTCCGGGCGAGCTCGTCGCGCTTCAGCTGGCCGATGCCGTGCTCGGCGGAAAAGCTGCCGTCCAGGGTGCGGACGATCCCGTGGACGAGATCGCTCATCTCGTGCCAGCGGGCCAGAAAGGCATCCTTGTCGGCCCCGACGGGCTGCGAGATGTTGTAATGGATATTGCCGTCACCGAGATGGCCGAACGCCACGATCCGCGCCTGCGGTATCGCCTCGAGCACCGCCTTGTCGGCGGCCTGAAGAAATTCCGGGATAAGGGCGACCGGCACGGACACATCATGCTTGATGGATCCGCCCTCGGGCCGCTGCGCCCAACTCAACTCCTCGCGCATGATCCAGAAGCTGTTCGCTTCGGCGAGCGATTTGGCGATCGCTGCATCGGCGACGACATGGCTCTCGAATCCGGCCTCTAGGATTCCCTCCAATGTCTCGCGCGCGTCGCCCTGCGAGCGGCCGGAGGATATCTCCATGAGAATGTACCAGGGATGCGGCGCCTCCAGCGGGTCGCGGGAACCGATCGTATGGCGGAGCGTGAACTCCATGCCGAGGCGCGGAATCAATTCGAAGGCGGTGAGCTGCGCTCCCGCCCGTCGCTCCGCCAATTGCAGCAGCGTCAGGGCGGCTTCAGGCGACGCCAGCCCGACATAGGCGACTTCGCGGCCGGCGGGCTTGGGGAACAGCTTGAGCACGGCGGCGGTAATGATCCCCAGCGTCCCCTCCGACCCGATCAGCAAATTGCGAAGATCGTAGCCGCGGTTGTCCTTCTTCAGGCGTCGCAGCCCGTGCAGAACCTCGCCCGACGGCAGCACCGCCTCGATGCCGAGGCAGAGCTCGCGGGCGTTGCCATAGGCCAGAACGCCGGTTCCGCCGGCATTCGAGGCGAGATTGCCACCGATCTGGCAGGAGCCTTCCGAGCCGAGCGACAGCGGAAACAACAGGTCCGCCTCGTCCGCGGCCTCCTGGATTCGCTTCAGGACGACGCCCGCCTCGACGGTCGCCGTGCGGCCGATCGGGTCGACATCGCGGATACGATCGAGCCGCGACAGGCTGACCAGAACCTCGGATTGCGAGCGGGGTGATTGTCCGCCGACAAGGCCGGTATTGCCGCCCTGGGGCACGATCGGCGTCCGCGTCTCGCTGGCGAGGCGCATGATCGCGGCAACCTCCTCGACATTGCCCGGCCGCAGCACCAATCCCGCGCGGCCATGAAACAGGTCGCGCGGCTCGTTGAAGTAGGCCTCCATCATGTCGGCATCCCGCAGCGCGTTAGCGGAACCGACGATGGCCGCGAAGCGGGCCAGGAGGACGGCAGGGATTTTCGGATCGGTCTCTTGCATAAGATCGAGACATAGAAGGCCGGCGACGATCCGTCGAGCCGGCTGTCATTCGCGGCGTCAGTCCCGCGGCGCGGCGGCGCGGCGAAGCCGGTCGTTGATCGCCTCGCCGAGCCCCTCGCGTGGGATCGGCGCCACGGCGATGCGCCCGATCTCCGGCCGATCGAAGCGGGCCAGCGCCGCGAACAGATTCGCCGCCGCCTCGCGCAGATCACCGGACGGGCTGAGATTGACGATCTCGGCCGCCCCATCCGCGCTGGCGATCGGGGTCTCGCCGAAATCGATCAGATATTCGCCGGCCTCGACATGATTCACGTCGAGCCGGACCGAGCCGTGCGGCGCGTAATGGGACCGAAGCTGGCCGGGCGCCTCGATGCCCGAACCCGCATCCGGCGCGACGACGGCGAGCCCGGTCGCTTCGTGTAAGGCCTCTCGACCGACAAGGCCGGCGCGCAGGAGCACCAGGCGGCCCTGCTCCAGCTTGACGATGGTCGATTCCAGGCCGAGCTCCGACGGACCCGCGTCGAGGATCATTTCGATCCGGCCGCCAAGGCCACGCATCACCTGGCCCGCGCTGGTGGCGCTGACCCGCCCCGAAGGATTGGCGCTCGGCGCGGCGAGCGGACGGCCGAGGCGCGCAATGATGTCGCCGGCGATTCCCTTCGGCTGACGCAGCGCGATGGTGGCAAGGCCGCCGGTCGTCAGCGGATGAACCGGCGTTCCCTCCGCCTGCGGCAGGACGAGCGTCAGCGGCCCGGGCCAAAACCGCGCCGCCAGTGCCCGTGCGATGTCATCCAAGACGGCCAGGCGTGCGGCCATGTCGAGGTCGCTGACGTGACAGATGAGCGGGTTGAAGCGTGGACGGCCTTTGGCCTCGAATATCCGTGCGACGGCCTCGCCATTGGTTGCGTCGCCCGCCAGCCCATAGACCGTCTCGGTCGGTAGGCCGATGAGGCCGCCGCCGCGAAGGCAGGCGACCGCGCGCTCGACGACGTCGTCGCTTTCGGCCGAAAGGCAGACCGTTTCGATCGCGCCGACACGAGCTTGGCCCGAACGCATCGAAGCGACATCGGGGACAGCGCGTTTAAACGTCATAGTCGTCTTCCAAACGAGACCTCATGCGGACCCAAGCGTGTGGCAGCCCGCACACAGAAAAAAGGGCAGTGGCTTTCGCCACTGCCCTTTAGGGTTCTTACTGGAACCGCAGGCGGCTCGCCAGAACTTAGTTGGCGGGCTTGTCGGTCTCCGGAGCCGGCTGGACGTCGATCGTCGGAACCTCGATCGTCTTTTCTTCCGTGCCGACGTCGATATCGCCCGTCGTGACATCTGCCTTGGGCAGCTGACCGCCTTCGACGCTAACTTCCGGCAACGCGCCTTCCTCGGTCACATCCACATTGATCATCGTGAAGGCGAACCAGACCACGATCAAAAGGACGATGATACCGACGACCCAGCCAATTGTTTTATTCATTTGAAGCACCCGTACTCTAGCATGTTGGCGTAATTGTTCGGGTCTGAAACGGTTGTCTTGAGCTTTGGTTCCACGTTGATCCGATAAAATTTTGCTGAACGCCTAAAAAAGCGAAGAGCGCGGGATCAGCGCGTCGCTTCGAACGCCGCGTCGATGCGGCGGGCCGGCATGTCGAGCCCGGCAAAGCGTTGCCCAGCACCGGGTAGAGCGACGCGCGGCCCGCGGTCGCCGCCCTCGGCGCCCAGCTGCGACAGAATTCGCGCCGGCATCGGCAGGGCACCGGCCTTCTTTGCCGCTTCCGCCGCTTTGACGATTTCGGCAAAACGCGAGCGCTGCCGCGAATCCAATGCGGCACTTTCGTCGCCGCCTTTGATCGGCCGTGCCTCTTCCCGGCGCGTCGCCGCTTCCGCGCGGCCGATGAACAGCCGGTCGACTTCGTTGGCGGCGTAGGCAACCGCCTCTTGCAGCGCGGCGAGATGGGTCTGGAACTGGCGGACGGCTTCACCCGACGGCTCCTTCGGCTCCTTCCCGGCGTCCGCCACAAGCGCCGGCTTGTCAGCCTTCGTTGCGCCACGGGCGACATTGGTCAGGAGTTTCAGCGGGTCCAGCCGCGCGTGCTGCTCAGCCGGGCCGTAGGCGGCGACCAGCGGGCTCGTCGTCGGCTTGGCACCAGGCTTGGGCGGGGTCGTCGCGTCGGCTTCCGTCGCGACAGCAACCTTGGCCACCTCCGCCTTGGTCGTCTCGTCCAGCGAGGCGATCATCATCGCCGGATCGTCGGCGTCCGGTGCGCGCTCGATCAACTCGTTGAACGGCCAGGCCGCCTTGAGGCCGGCGACGTCCATCGTCGAAACATTGACGTCGATATCGGTCTTGGCGCCCTTTACCCGGTACGGGCAGCTGCGGCTGTCGCAATTGTGCATCGAGGAGAACTGCCAAAGGGCATAGCTCGGCCAGGTCTCCTCTGGAAACTTGCCGGTGATATCGTCGCGGTAGCGGGCATACCAGAGCGGCAGACGCGACAGCAGCGGATATTGCGCCCGCTGGGCGGAGATCGCCTTGGCGGTCGAGCCGTTGGTGTAGAGCACGGGATAGCGACCGGTGCGGATCTTGATCTGGTCGGCAAAGATCTCGGCATCGGCGAGGCTCATCCACTCCTCCGAATTGTCCTCGATGTCGAGTGCGATCAGATCGTCCTCGGCCGGCTCGGCGAAATCGACGAAATGGTCGGCCTGCTCGCGCGGATTGCCGGGACGGCCGAGATGATAGGCGCCCCAGAGGAGCCCCTTCATCTTCGCCATCTCGCGGCGGGTCATATAGAGTTCCTTGGTGACCGAATATTTCCACCAGCGGTTTTTGCACAGCTTGTAGGCGTCGTCGTCGCTCTTGCCGCAGCTCCATTCCGGCGGCAGGCCATCGGAGGCCTTGTTGATAAAGCCGGCGATGCGCTTGTCCGAGGTCAGTTCCTGCCAGTTGATCGGGTTGAATTCATAGGCATCGATCACGAGCGCCTTGTCGTCCGATTTCCACGGAGCTTTCCATTCGGCATGAGCCGAACTGCTGATCAACAGCGTGCCCGCGACGATGGCGCAGGCAAATTTCACGGCAGCCGTCGTAACGGCGCTGAGCTTCATCATTCGCTGGTTTCCCCTCGAAGTCGCTCGAAGTCTGGTTTCGGGACGGCCCCCTGAACCCGAAGGTTCAAATCCGTCCCAAGCGGCTGAGCGCAGCTATCCCCTTCAAATCTGGCGGGTTCCGGGCAAAGCCGATCACGAAATGTTTCAGTCGGGCGTTCTGGAAGCCACAGTAAAGGCAAGACCTGACGATTTTACCACAAAGTCCCGGAAACCCTCAACTTTGAGTTAATTTTTGGTTAACGCTGCCCGCTCCACCGGGCCTCGACACACGGGGATGTGATCGCATCGCCTGCCCCGGTGAGGTGTTCGGGTCGAATGAAGCGCCGAATGTGGCGCCTTGCCAGCTCAGCCGGCGATCTTACCGAAATCGGCAACCTTTCGCGTCGCCGCGCGGATGCGGGCGAGCAGCGCCAGCCGGTTGGCTCGCACGGCTTCGTCCTCGGCGTTGACCAGCACCTTGTCGAAAAACGCGTCGACGGGAATGCGCAAGTTCGCGAGCGCGGCCATGGCGTGCGCGTAATTCTCGACCGCCAGCGCCTCTTCCAGCTCGATCTCGGCCCGGTCGACGGCGCCGGCGAGCGCCTTTTCCTCGTGCTCGGTCAACAGAGCGAGATCGACGGTTTCGGCGATGCGGGTGCCCTTCTTCTCCTCGGCGGCGAGAATGTTCGCCGCGCGGCGGGTGCCGGCGAGGAGGTTCTGGCCGTCCTCTGAGTCGAGGAATTGGCCCAGCGCCTCCACGCGGCGGGTAATATCGAGGATGTCGTCGTGGGGTGCTGCTCCACTTTCCTCTTGATGGGGAGGGTCGGACCGCAGGTCCGGGGAGGGGTGACCATCTTGCCCCCCACCCGCGGCTTCGCCGCGACCTCCCCACGAGGGGGAGGTTGGGAGGCTTGCGCCGCCCGACAGCACTGCATCGACGAGGTCGTGCCGCGCGCCGGAGTCGCGGAGTTGAACCTTCAGGCGATCGTGGAAGAAGGCGAGGAGGTCTTCACGAACTTTAAACGATGGCGCAACAGGCCGGTCGGCGAAGTCGGGCCATGGATCACGTTCCAATTGTATGATGGAGTCCGCATCCCTTCCTGCTGACGATAGAAACAGGGTGTAGTGGTGCTCACATTCACTTTCGTCGAAACTTGGTGGCCCCGCTCTCGATTCATCCGTAGCTAACTTTGTTCTTGGTTGCAGTATGTATGGAAATTGCTCGGTAACGCCGCGAACCAGAATGAAGGGGATGAAGGATTCTGTTGTTTCGCGCAAAAGCTGCAGCCAGCACACTCTGATCAGAGGATTGAGGAACAGCCGTAACTCGGCCTCCACCACCAGCCGGATCACCCCCAGCGCCGCCCTTCTGAGCGCATAAGGATCCTTCGAGCCCGTCGGCTTCTCGTCGATCGCCCAGAAGCCGACCAGCATGTCGAGCTTGTCGGCCAGCGCCACGCAGATCGCCACCGGGTCGGATGGCACCGTGTCCGTCGGCCCTATCGGCTTGTAGTGCTCCTCGATCGCCGCCTGCACCGACGGATGCTCGCCCTGCAGTGCCGCGTAATAGCGGCCCATCAGCCCCTGCAGCTCGGGAAACTCGCCAACCGCCTCGGTGGTCAGATCGGCCTTGGCCAACACCGCCGCGCGTTTTGCCAGCGCCGCCAGTTCGTCGGCCGAAACCGCCTCGCCGCCGAGCGTCGCGCCATCGGGGTAGACCGTCCGCGCGATTTCCTCGCCCAGCGCGGCGATGCGGCTAACCCGCTCGCCCTGCGTGCCCAGCTTGGCGTGGAAGGTCACGCCCAGCGCGTCGAGCTTGGCCATGCGCTGGTCGAGCGGCTTTTTCAGATCGAGGCCGAATTTTTCGGCCGAGGCCGAAAGGCCGTTCAGATCGGGCAAATCGGCTTGGTCGGTCTGCCAGAAATACAAAGCGTCCGACAGTCGCGCCCGCACCACCTTGCCGTTGCCAGCGGCGATCGCCGCGCCACCGTCGCTCGCCTCGATATTGGAAACGAGGACGAAATGGTTGGAGAGTTTGCCGTTGCCGCCGCCATGCGGCCGCAGCACGAAACACTTCTGGTTGGCCTTGATGGTCGAGCGGATGATTTCCGGCGGAATCTCGAGAAATTCCGGCTCGAACTCACCCATCAGCGTCACCGGCCATTCGACCAGCCCCGACACCTCGTCCAGCAGCCCGTCATCCGGCACCACTTCGAGGCCCTTGGCGAAGGCGAGGTTTTCCGCGTCGTGGCGGATCATCTCCCTGCGCCGCTCGGCGTCGAGCACGACGAAGGCCTTTTCCAGCTTCGCCGCGTAATCGTCGAAGCGGCGGACGGAGAATTCCTCCGGCGCATGAAACCGGTGGCCCCGCGTCGTGTTGCCGGCCTTGATGCCGTCGACGGAAAAATCGACCACCACCGGCTCCTCGGTCTCCGGACCGAAGGTGCACAGGATCGATTGCAGCGGCCGCACCCAGCGCAAGGAACCCGGCTCGCGCGAGGCGGCGCCCCAGCGCATGGATTTCGGCCAGGGAAAGCCCTTGATGATGCCCGGCATCGCGTCGGCGATGATCCCCTCGGCCGGCCGACCCGGCTTTTTGATCGTCGCGACGTAGAAATCGCCCTTCTTCGGGTCCGAGCGGATTTCCGCATCGTCGATTGAGGCGAGCCCCGCGCCGCGCAGAAACCCTTCGATGGCCTTTGGCGGCGCGTCGGTGCGCGGTCCCTTGCGCTCCTCGGCAACGTCCTTCGAGCGGGCGTCGACGCCGCGAATGTCGAGGGTCAGGCGCCGCGGCGTCCAATATTCCCGCGCGCCCTCATAGGTCAGCCCGGCGTCGACGAGCGCGTCGGTAACCAGCTTTTTCAGATCGCCCGCCGCCTTGCGCTGCATGCGGGCGGGAATCTCTTCGGAGCGCAGTTCAAGCAGAAGGTCGGGCATCAGTGTCTCTCCGCCCGCATGCCATTCGCCTGGTTGTGCTTCCTCGCGCCGATGGCGCTGCGGGAGCGCGGGCGGGCGGGAATCTCTTCGGAGCGCAGTTCAAGCAGAAGGTCGGGCATCAGTGTCTCTCCGCCCGCATGCCATTCGCCTGGTTGCGCTTCCTCGCGCCGATGGCGCTGCGGGAGCGCGGGCGGGCGAGAATCTCTTCGGAGCGGAGTTCAGGCAGAAGGTCGGGCATGGCTCGGCATTTCTCCACCCTCCCCTCGATGGGGAGGGTCGGCGCGTCTGCGCCGGGGGGGATGGAATGAACAGTCGAGAGCCCTCCACCCGCCGTGGCGTCTGTCCTCGGGCTTGCCGAAGGCAAGACCCGGGGGCGGCGACCTCCCCACCAAGGGGAGGTTGGGAGCATGATCATCGATCGTCCCGCATTTGGCGACGCTCTTCGACCACGGCAAAGATCGTGTCAAGGACAGCATCGAGTTCGTACCGCGCCTCGTCGTTCCAGAAGCGCAGCGCCTGGTAGCCGTGGAAAGCCAGCCAATCCTCGCCTTACCCGTCCTCGGCCGAGCTGGCGGACCAGCGTCGACTTGCCGCCGGGGCTGCCGAGGATCGTCACCGGGCGACCGATGGCTGGCCCGCATCCCTCCTCGACAGCGTTCTCACGGATGCGATCGAAACCCAGTTCCGGCCGCCGATCAACCGGCGATCGGATCGCCCCAATGGGGGAGGGTCGAACAAGGATCCTGCCCGATCATCGACGATCCACGTCAGGACGTTCCGGGTTTCGGCCGCGGGCGCTTCTTGCCGAGAACTTTCGGCTTGGCCGGTTCCTCCCCGGGTGGCAAATGCCGCCGCTCGTCGACCGCGGCTCGGATGGATTCGAGCACCGCGGCGGAATCGGCGCGGACCGTATTATTAGCGAAGCGCACGACCAGATAGCCGCACTCGCCGAGCCAGCGGTCACGCGCGGCGTCCCTAGCCTGCCGGTCGGTGCGCGCATGCTGGGCGCCGTCGACCTCGATGATGAGGCGCAGGCGATGGGAGACGAAGTCGGCGAGGTAAGGGCCGATCACCACCTGCCGATGGAAATGGCCGCCCTCACCCGGGATCGCGCGGATACCGCGCCAGAGGTGCTCCTCCAGCGCGGTTGTCTGCGCGGCGATGGCGCGGCGCGCGCGATGCGCCTTCGCCTCGAGGCGGGTCATCGCCATCACTGCGACGCCCGACGCGCCTCAGATCGCACCGCTCAGCGTATCGCAGGCGCCGAAATCGCCGCTATCGAAGCCGCGCCGGAACCACTCCTGGCGCTGCGCCGACGTGCCATGGGTGAAGCTGTCCGGCACCACGGTACCCTGGCTGCGCTTTTGCAGCGTGTCGTCGCCGATCTGCTGGGCGGCGTTCAGCGCCTCGTCGATATCGCCGGCCTCCAGATATCCGGCTTGCTGACTGCCATTCGCCCAGATGCCGGCATAGCAATCGGCCTGCAACTCCACCCGCACCGACATGGCGTTCGCGTCCGACTCGCTCATGCGCGAGCGCGCCTGGTTGAACTTTGGCAAGACACCAGTGAGATTCTGGATGTGGTGGCCGACTTCATGGGCGATGACATAGGCTTGGGCGAAATCGCCCGGCGCGCCGAGCTGGTTGCGCAGCTGGTCGAAAAAGCCGAGATCGATATAGAGCTTGGAATCGGACGGGCAGTAGAATGGCCCGGTGGCCGCGCCGGCGATGCCGCAGGCCGAATCGACCCGGTCGGTGAACAACACGAGGGTCGGCGCCGGATAGGTTTCGCCCGCCTCCTGGAAGCGCTGGGTCCAGACATCCTCGGTGTCGGCAAGGACGGTCGCGACGAAATCATCGGTCGTGTCGGCGGTGCCTGCGACGCCCGGGCCGGTGCGCTGGCTGGTCTGATAGCTGCTGCCGCCGCCATCCGCCATGCCGAGAAGCTGCAATGGGTTGATCCCGAAGCCAAGCCACAGCACCGCCGCCACGATGAGCAGGCCGATGGTGCCACCGCCCCCGGCCCGTATCGGCAGCCGCAAGCCCCCGCCACCGCGCCGGCCGAAGCCGCCGCCCGAGCCCCGTCTGTCCTCGATATTGCTCGACTGCCTGCGCCCGCGCCACTGCATGATGCCACCCTTTGATCGTTAGCCGGGGCGGCTCCGTACTAGGATGCGCCGCCGTCCGAGTCCCTTTGCGGGCGATATAGGGCACGATGCGACATTGCCACGAACCGCGACGACGGGGGCGCGAATTCAGGCGGCAGCGGCCAGTGCCCCGCCCGCGTCGGTCAGCAAGAAAGCCTCGCCGCAGGCCTTGGCGAGGGTGCGGACGCGCAGGATGTAGCTCTGGCGCTCGGTGACCGAAATGACGCCGCGCGCGTCGAGCAGATTGAATACGTGGGAGGCCTTGATGCACTGGTCGTAGGCCGGCAGCACGCAGCGATGCAGCGTACTCGGATCGCTCGGCGCGCCCGCCTTCAACAGCGCCAGGCATTCGGCCTCGGCGTCGTCGAAATGCTTGAGCAACATCGCCGTGTCGGCGAACTCGAAATTGTAGCGCGAATATTCCTGCTCGGCCTGTAGGAAGACGTCGCCATAGCTGACCTTTTCCTCGCCCTCGCGGCCGTTGAAATTGAGGTCGTAGACGTTGTCGACATTCTGCACATACATGGCGAGGCGTTCCAGGCCATAGGTCAGTTCGCCCGCCACCGGCGCGCATTCGATGCCGCAGACCTGCTGGAAATAGGTGAACTGCGACACCTCCATGCCGTCGCACCAGCACTCCCAGCCGAGGCCCCAGGCGCCCAGCGTCGGGCTTTCCCAATCGTCCTCGACGAAGCGGATGTCGTGCAGCAGCGGGTCGATGCCGATCGCGGCGAGCGAGCCGAGATAGAGCTCCTGCAGGTTCGACGGGTTCGGCTTCAGGATCACCTGATACTGGTAATAATGCTGCAACCGGTTGGGGTTCTCGCCGTAACGCCCGTCCTTGGGCCGCCGCGACGGCTGGACATAGGCCGCGTTCCATCGCTTCGGCCCGAGCGCGCGCAGCGTCGTCGCCGGATGGAAGGTACCGGCGCCGACCTCCATGTCGTAGGGTTGCAGCACCACGCAGCCATAGTCGGCCCAGTAGCGGTGGAGCGTCAGGATCAGCGCCTGGAAGGAGCGGCGCGGGTCCATATGCGGGGAGAGGTCAGGCATGAAGCGAATTCCGGGTGGGATGGCCCGTTCGGGCAAACGTCTCGCCGGCAGGTGCCATGACGGCGGCAAAGCGGTCAAGCCGGCCGCTCCGCTCCGATCGCGCGGGACGCCCGCTCAATCCTTCTTGATTCGGTAGATCCCGTCGTCGCCGCGCACCAGCGTGCCTTGCGCGCCGGTCTTCATTTCGGATTCGGCGCGGCGGTTGCGTTCGGCGAGACGCTCGGCGTCCCGCTTCATCTGCTTGTAGCCAAACAAGGCGGCGGCCCCGACGAGGCCAAGAAGAAGAAACTGCGGCATCTTCGACCATTCTCCTGAAGGTCCGGCGATTATGCGCTGAGGCGCGCGCCTCGGCAATAGAAAGGAACCGCGCGCCCCGCGGTTCCCGCCCGTTTCAAAGCCCGAAGCGAGCCCACAGGGCGCGCTCCTCGGCGGTGCTCAATATTTCCGAAGCGAAGCCGGCGCCGATCGAGGCCAGCCCGGCGCCCGCGACCATGTCGGCGCGAATGCCCGGCTGCTTGCGGCCGAACAGGCTGCGGCTCGCCTGGATCAATACCGGTTTGACCTTGTCGCCGAAGCGGGCGCGCAAGGTGCCGCGCAGGTCGCCGATCTGATCGACAAGGCCGAGGTCGCGCCCGCGCAGTCCCGACCAGAACAGGCCGGAAAACAGGTCGTCGTCTTCGACCAGCCTAGCGCCGCGACTTTGCTTGACCAGATCGATGAAGGTCTGGTGGACCTCGCGTTGCAGCGCCTTCAGATGTTCGACGTCCTCGGCTTTTTCCGGCTGGAACGGGTCGAGCGTCGCCTTGCTGGTGCCGGCGGTATGCACCCGGCGTTCGATGCCGAGCTTGGCGATCGCCTCGACGAAGCCGAAGGAGCCGGAGACGACGCCGATCGAGCCGACGATGGAGGAAGGGTCGGCGATGATTTCGTCGCCGGCGCAGGCGATCATGTAGCCGCCGGACGCCGCGACATCTTCGACGAACACGAGAACCCGCTTGCCCTTCTCCTCGGCGAGATCGCGAATCCGCTGATGGATCAGCCGCGACTGTACCGGCGAGCCGCCGGGCGAATTGACGACGATCGCCACCGCGGGCGCCTTCTTGTAATCGAAGGCCTTCTGCAGGACCGGCGCGGCGGTTGCCAGCGACAGCGTCGGCCGCAGCGCGCTCTGCGAGGTCATGATCGCACCCGACAGCCGAACCACGGGGATCACGGTGGCATCGGAGCGGAAGCGCTTGGGAAGGATTTTCTGGAGGGGATTCGCCAACGGAAGGCCTTTGTTGCTGGGACAAGATCAGGCTTGGCATGTAAGCGCGATCGGCCGGTTCGCAACGCGCCGACCGCGCGTTCCGTCGAATCAGCAATCGAGCGCGATATCCGCCGTGCCCGCCGCGATCGCCTCGGCGAAGGGCTCCAACCCGCCGTCGAGCGCATGCAGCGTGCGGCCGGGCAGCACCGCGAGGGGTGCGCGTGATCCCTTGCGCCCGGCAACCATCAGGCGAATCGCCGGCGCCGCGGAGCGTGAATGAATGGGCAACACGCGAATCCCGCCCAGCCGGCCTTCGCTCGCCTGCAGCATCGCCGGCAGCGCATCCGGCCGCACGATGGCCGTGAACCGACCGCCATGGCCGAGCAGGGCGGCACAGGCGCGCACCCAGCGGGGCAGGAAGTCGGCGTCTGTGGCAGTGAGGGCCTCGGCGCGCAACGGGTCGGGCGAGGCGCGGTGGCCGTGCGGATAGAACGGCGGATTGGTGAGAACATGCTGAAACGCGCCGTCGCAAAGGCCGGCGGCCTCACGCCCGGCACGACCCGCGAGGATGTCCGCAGCGACGACGCGCACGCGATTTTGATGAGCCGCGTTCTCCGGCAAGGTTAGTGCCTGTCGTGCAAGGTCGGCCATGGCCGCGCTCTTCTCGACCAGCGTCACCTCGACCCGTTCGGCCCGGCAGGCCGCGGCGAGGCCGACCACCCCTGCCCCGGCGCCGATATCGGCAACACTGCCCGTCGCCGATTCGGGCAGCGTCGCGGCCAGAAGCATCGCGTCGAGACCCGACCGGTAGCCGCCGCACGCCGGCTGCAGCACCACGAACCGGCCACGATAAAACGCGTCGCGGCGAACCTGCGACGGGTCCGTGTCGTCGGCGGTGGATGCCCGATCAGGACAGTTCATGGCCGAGTTCGGCGTCTTTGAGGATTCTGCGGGCTTGGTCGAGGTGATCTGGGTCGACCAGAACGCGGCGCGGCAGCACGCCGATCGACCCATCGAGAATACTCATGTGGACATCGGCGACAAAATGCGGAATGTCCGCGTCATTCAGGAGAGCGTCGACAAAGGATATGAGAACGGCGTCATTGGAACGCATGAGTTCTTGCATGATGTGAACCGCTTCGAAAAAAGGGGCGACCGAAGCCGGGGAAAGGTGGGGCCGCATGCGGGCCGACCGGGATATAGGTGCCCGAATTGCGCCGGTCATAGCAAGGGCTGGGGCGAAACCGACGCGCGTTCTCCCGGCGTGGCGGGGTCGAGGCCTTTATATCGGCGGCGCCGACGCCATCTTCGGGATCGATGTTCGGCAACACCCTCGCGGCCCGCGAGGGAAACCAACGGAGTGACATGGTGAGCTTGGCCAGCCCCGTCGGGCGAACTGATACCCGCGGTTCGATCGAACCGATCCTCGCGGTCACGGCGTCCGACATGACCCGCGTCAACGAGTTGATCCTTTCGATGGCCGGCTCGAATGTCGAGCTGATTCCAGAGATCGCCGAGCACCTGATCTCCTCTGGCGGCAAGCGGCTGCGGCCGATGCTGACGATCGCGTCGGCGCTGGCGCATGGCTATGACGGCGACGCGCATGTGAAACTCGCCGCGAGCGTCGAGTTCATGCACACGGCGACGCTGCTCCATGACGATGTCGTCGACGAAAGCGATCTCAGGCGGGGCAAGAAGACCGCCCGTACGATCTGGGGCAATCAGGCCAGCGTTCTCGTCGGCGATTTCCTGCTCGGCCAGGCCTTCAAGATGATGGTCGAGGTCGGCTCGCTCGCCGCGCTCGACATTTTGTCCACGGCGTCGGCTGTCATCGCCGAGGGCGAGGTCTGGCAGCTTTCGGCGGCCAAACACATGACGACGAGCGAGGCCGACTATCTCGCGGTCGTCGACGCCAAGACCGCGGCGCTGTTCTCCGCCGCGGCGGAGGTCGGCCCGGTCGTTGCCGGGGCCGGCATGGCCGAGCGCGAGGCGATGCGCCGCTATGGACGCAACCTCGGCCTCGCCTTCCAGCTGGTCGACGATGTGCTCGACTACGATGGATCCGCCACCGATCTCGGCAAGAACACCGGCGACGATTTTCGCGAAGGCAAGATCACCCTGCCGGTGATTCTCGCCTACCAGGCGGGTGACGAGACGGAGCGGGCCTTTTGGCGCGACGCCATGGAGGGCGGTCGCAACGACGACGAGGCGCTTCGGCAGGCCAAGGGGCTGATTCGCGCGCATGGCGCACTGGAATCGACGATCGCCCGGGCCCGGCTCTACGGCGAGGCGGCACACGAAGCCGCGACCTCGCTGCCGGCCTCGCCAAGCCGCGAGGCGCTTCTCGGCGTCGTCGCGTTCTGCATCGACCGTGTCAATTGACACGGGCGAGCCGCCATTGCCCACCGCCGTCGCGCGGGCCGCAATCCCGACAATCTCTCGGTGCAACACCGTATTGACCCTGCATTCGCGACCGTCGCGGCTTCACCTCGGTAAGCCGCTGGACTAAGGTCAGCCAGGATTTCGGCAAGAAGTCGCCGCGCTTCATCACCGGTCGGCGTGGCCCGGAAAGAGGATTTTACGTGCAGACATCGCGCTTTCTGACATTGCTGACAGCAACCGCCCTCTTCGCCGCCACGGCGGCTCCCGCCGCGCGAGCCGCCGGCGATGGAGCGACGGCGAAACCGGCCCAGGCCCAGTCGCTTTCGGGCGCCTATCTCGCCGCCAAATCGGCGCAACGCGACGGCGATCTCGAGGCCGCCACCGATTTCTTCGCGCAAGCCCTGTCGATGGACCCGACCTCCGACCTGTTGCAGCAAGACGCAATGTTCGCCTTTATCGCCGACGGGCGCTTCAAGGACGGCGTCGACATGGCCGCGAAGCTGCGCGCCGCGCCGGAGGCCAGCAAGGTCGCGCGCATCGCGCTGGGTATCGATGCCCTGAGCAAGGGCAATTTCGATGCCGCCATCGCCGAATTCGATCTGCCCAAGCCGAGCGATCTCGATGCCCTGCTGATCGGCCAGTTGATCGCCTGGTCCGAGCTTGGCGCCGGGCGGGCCGACGCGGCATTGTCGCGACTCGACACGCTCACGGGGGCGCCCTGGTTCGCGATCTTCAACGATTACCAGAAGGGCCTCCTCGCCGATGTCGCCGGGCGTCCGGACGTTGCACGCATCGCGCTTCGCAAGGTCGTCGATGACGAGGAATCGGCCCGGACCTCGCCGGACGCCTATCTCGCCGCCGCCGAAGCGCTGGCGCGGCTGGAGACTCGCGCCAGCAACACCGACGCCGCGCTTCAGGCGATCGAGGCCGGGCTGAAACTCGTGCCGACCTACGACCCATTGCTGCATCTGAAAGAACGCGTCGAGAAGGGCGAGACGATCGAGCCCGCCGTCGCGAGTGTTCAGGAAGGCGCCGCCGAAACGCTCTACATTCTCGGGCAGGCGATCAATCGCGGCGACGGCCAGCAGGTCGCGCTCCTGTATTTCCAGTTGGCCCGCGCCGTCGCGCCGCGCAATCCGGCGCTGCTGACCGCCCTTGCCGGGATCGCCGAGCGCTCCGAACGGCTGGATCTGGCGATTTCCTATTATCGGGAAATCCCGGAAAACTCGGCCTATCGGCGCACCGCGGAACTGCAGATCGGTCTCGATCTTTGGTATGCCGAGCGCAAGGACGAGGCCAAGGCCCATCTGACGCGGGCCGTGCGCGACTATCCGGACGACATCAAGGCCCATACCGCGCTCGCCGACGTGCTTGCCGCCGACAAGGAATTCAAGGGGGCCGCCGACGCCTTGAACAAGGCGATCGCCCTTTCCGAACCCGGAAAGACGGCGAACTGGAACCTCTATTACCAGCGCGGCATCGCCTTTGAACGGACCAAGCAGTGGGACAAGGCCGAGCCCGACTTCAAGACGGCGCTCGAACTTTCGCCGAACCAGCCGCAGGTCCTGAACTATCTCGGCTATTCCTGGGTCGACATGAACGAGAACCTGAAAGAGGGCCTCGACATGATCAAGAAGGCCGTCGAGTTGCGCCCCAATGACGGCTACATCATCGATTCGCTCGGCTGGGCCTATTTCCGCCTCGGCCGTTTTGAAGAGGCGGTCGAGCAACTCGAACGCGCGGTGCTGATCACGCCGATGGACCCGACCATCAACGACCATCTCGGCGACGCCTATTGGCGGGTCGGCCGCGCGCGGGAGGCCAGGTTCCAGTGGGAGCGCGCCCTCGTCGGCGAGCCGAAGCCGGAGCAGGAGGCCGCCAAGACCATCCGCGCCAAGCTCGCCCGGGGCCTCGATCCGGCGGACGTAAAAGCCAAGGCACCCTCCGGCGACACGGCGATAGACGCCGAGCGGGCGGCCCGCAACAGTTCCTCTGGCGGCGGTCCGATCAACGCGTCCGGCTCCGACACCAAGGCCGATTGAGCCCGAGCTGCGGGTTCTTGCCTCCTCTCGCCATACCGCCGACCCGGCTGCTCGCCCCAGCGAAGATCAACCTGGCCCTGCATGTCGTCGGCCGCCGCGCCGACGGCTACCACTGCCTGGAAAGCCTGGTCGTTTTCGCCGCCGATACCGGCGACAGCATCACGGTCGCGCCATCTCCAGATGCGCTAGATCGACTGGAGGTCGGCGGCCCCTTCGCCGTCGACGTGCCGGTCGGCGCCGACAACATTCTGCTGCGCGCCGCCAGTTTCGCCAGAACATTGCTAGCCGAACGGGATTTGGCGCTGCCGCCGCTCGCGATCCACCTCGACAAGCGACTTCCGGTCGCTGCCGGCATCGGCGGCGGATCGGCGGATGCGGCGGCGCTTCTTCGGATTATCGCGGATCGCGTGCCCGATGCGGCGCGACGCCTTACCCACGAATCGATCGCGCTCGGCGCCGATGTGCCGATGTGCCTCGACGGGCGGGCCGCGCTGGTTACCGGGATCGGCGAAACCGTGTCGCCGCTGGCGGTTCTTCCTCCCCTGCCCCTGCTCATGGTCAACCCGCGCGAGCCGGTGTCGACCGCCGCGGTGTTCGCGAAGCTGCCACGTTGCGACAACCCGGCCTTGCCCCCGTTGCCGCCGGGCGGATTCCCCGATATTGCGGCACTCGCCACATGGCTTTCGCAGACCCGCAACGATCTGGAGCCGACGGCGGTGGACATGGTCCCGACGATCGACGCCGTGCGCGAACGGCTTATTGCCGAAGGTGCCCGCTTCGCCCGCATGTCCGGCTCCGGCGCCACGGTCTTCGGCCTCTTCGAGGACGCGGGACACATGCGACGGGCGCGAAGCCGGATCGAATCGACCTGTCCCGGCTGGTGGGTGTCGGGACCGAACTGAGACGAGGATTTGCGCGACATGAGCACGGACAAACCCTTCATTCCTCTGTCGATCGCGGTCCTGACCGTGTCCGATACGCGGTCCATCGACGACGACAAGTCCGGCTCCGTTCTCGTCGCCCGGCTTGAAGAGGCCGGTCATCGCCTCGCCGACCGCAAGATCGTCCGCGACGAGATCGAGGAAATCCGCAACGTCGTCACCGCTTGGTGCGAACGCGACGACGTCGACGTCGTCATCACCACCGGCGGCACGGGGTTCACCGGCCGCGACGTCACGCCGGAGGCTCTGGAGCCGCTGTTCGAAAAGCGCATGGACGGCTTTTCCGCCGTCTTCCACCGGATTTCCTACGACAAGATCGGCGTCTCGACGATCCAATCCCGCGCCACTGGCGGAGTCGTCGCCGCCACCTTCGTCTTCGCCCTGCCCGGCTCGCCGGGCGCCTGTCGCGACGGATGGGACCATATTCTCAAGGCGCAGCTCGACTACCGGCACAAGCCATGCAACTTCGTCGAGATCATGCCCCGACTCGACGAACATCTGCGCCGTGGCGGCGGCGGCAACGCCTGAGAGCTATTTTGTCTTGAGCGCTGGCCTGATCTCCACCGCCAGACGCTCGACCGCCACGCCCTTGGCGACCTCCTCCAGATTGAAGGCGAGCCTGGAGAGGCCGATCGCCTGCGGCTTTTGCACAAGGAAGCCCTCGGCGAGCGCGGTGCGAATCTGCCGGAACCGCTGCAGGAAGCTCGGCCGGTCCATCCGCGCTCGGCGAAAACGCGCCGTCGCGATCTTCGCCGTTCCGCGCGCCACATCCTCGCCGTGGTCCGTTACGGCGCCGATCCATCCTGGCATCAGCCGGGCGCCGGGCTCCATCAGCAGCAGCCAATCCCCCTTGGCCGTCTCGATCGCCACGCGGAACTCCTCCTCCGCGACCACCCGGCAGCCGGCGTGATCGGCGACCTTGCGCGCCGCAGGCCCCATTCCCCGATCGACCAGCACGACCTCGCGAACGACGCCCTCGACCGCGCCCGGGATGAGCGTGGCGAGACTCGCCGCAAGCTGTCTGTCGTCCGGTCCGCAGTCCATCAACACGCTGAGCATATCCCCGCTTAGCCGAGCCTGCCCCCAAAAACCAGCGGTGGAACTTTTTTGTTCTTGTATTGTTCTCATTTCCGAATTAGGACTCTATTCATACATCGAACGAGCGAGCCGGAAGGTTCCGACCATGCAGGACATCAAGAGCGCCGATCGCGCGGCTTTCGCCGCCCCTGACGGCATAGATATCGCCAATCACATCGTCGCCGAATCGGGTCTGCGGATCGGCTTCGAGCGGCGGCGCGGGCGTGGCGCGGGGATCAATCCGAGCGGCCGTTACGAGCCCTTCGCGCGCAGCGCCGTCGACGACGGGTGGAACAGTCTCGACGAACTTCCGGCGTTCAAGACCGACGTCCAGGTCGAAAAACCCAAGACGATCATCACCCGCAACAGTTCGCCCGACATCTCGTTCGACCGTTCGGTGAATCCGTATCGGGGTTGCGAGCACGGCTGCGTCTATTGTTTCGCGCGGCCGACCCACGCCTATATGGGGCTCTCCGCCGGGCTGGACTTCGAATCCAGGCTGTTTGCCAAGCCGAATGCCGCCGAGCTTCTGGAAAGAGAGCTTTCCAAGCCAGGCTACGAGGTGAAATCCATCGCCATCGGCACCAATACCGACCCCTATCAGCCGGTCGAGAAGACCTGGCGGATCATGCGCGAAATTCTCGAAGTGCTGGAAGCCGCCAACCATCCCGTCGGGATCGTCACCAAGTCCGCCCTCGTCCTGCGCGACATCGACATTCTCCAACGCATGGCGGCGAAGGGATTGGCGAAGGTCGCCCTGTCGGTGACCACCCTCGACCGGACACTTGCCAGAGCGATGGAGCCGCGCGCGGCGACCCCGGCAAAGCGGCTCGAGGCGGTCAAGACGCTCAGCGAGGCCGGCATTCCGACGATGGTGATGATGGCGCCGATCATTCCCGGCCTGACCGATTCGGAAATCGAACGTGTGCTCGAATCGGCCAACACGGCCGGCGCACGCGAGGTCGGCTACGTGCTCTTGCGGCTGCCGCTCGAAGTCTCGCCGCTATTCAAGGAATGGCTGCTGCGCCATTACCCCAATCGCTACCGGCACGTCTTGGCGCTGCTGCGTTCGATGCGTGACGGCAAGGACTACGACGCCGAGTGGAACAAGCGGATGCGCGGCACCGGACCCTATGCGTTCCAGATTCGGCGACGCTTCGAAATGACGGCCCGGCGGTTGGGTCTCAACGAAACGCGCACCGAACTCAGATGCGACCGGTTCACGCCGCCGAAGGGGGCCGGCGTCCAACTGGCGCTGCTCTGATCCCACCCCGGGGAGACTTTTCCCCGCTCGATCGTCTGGCCGCCAGCCCCTCGCGGTCCGGCGCACTCGCCGGTTCTTCCCCCGGGACGCGGCGAGACTTGTGGAGAATCGGAGAATGCGCGAGTCTTGCCGCATCATGGCTCGCCGTTCCTCCGATTCTCCGGTTCCTTTCATGCCCGCCGCGCGCCGCAAGGTCGCTAGACGGGCAGGTCCCGACTATGTCCGGGAAGCGGGGTTGATCGCACGCGGCTTGCGGCACATCGCCGGCGTCGACGAGGCGGGCCGTGGTCCGCTGGCGGGTCCCGTGGTCGCAGCGGCTGTCGTGCTCGACCTGCGCCGGCTGCCGGACGGCCTCAACGACTCCAAGAAACTGGATGCTGCCAAGCGCGAGTGGCTGTTCGCCGAAATTCTCGCATCGGCCCATGTCGGTATCGCTTCGGCGAGCGCGGCGGAGATCGACCGCTTCAACATCCGCGGCGCGACGCTGATCGCCATGCGGCGCGCGCTGCACGCGCTGCCTCAGTCGGCCTGCCATGTTCTCGTCGACGGCCGCGACATACCGCCGCTGTTGCGCTGTCCGGGCACCGCAGTGATTTCCGGTGACGCGCTGTCGCTGTCGATCGCGGCCGCCTCGATCGTCGCGAAGGTCACTCGCGACCGAATCATGTGCCGCGTCTGCGGCGCCTTCGACGGCTACGGCTTCTCCCGCCACATGGGCTATGGCACGCCCGAGCATCTCGCGGCGATCGCCCGGCTGGGTCCGACCCCACTCCACCGGATGAGCTTCCGGCCGTTGCGCGCCGATCTTCTGGACGCCGCCGAATAGAGCGTTCGTCCGGTCGTGGAGGACCATCCGGAACGAAAAAGGGCCGCCAATGGCGACCCTCCGTCAAAGTCTTTCCGCGCGCCGCGGGTGTCGCGGCAGCGGTCAGTTCAGATGCTTGCGAACTTCGCCGATCGATTCGTCGATGAATCGGCCGGCCTCGCTTCCCGAATTGCGGTCCGCCAGAACCTTGGCGGCCGCGGCGACGGCGAGATTGACGGCCGATGCCCGCACCTCGGCCACGGCGTCGCCTTCGGCCTGGGCGATCTTGGTCTCCGCCATGGCCGTGCGACGGGCGACATATTCCTCGTTCTTGCGATTCGCGTCATCGAGCAACAGCGTCGCTTCCCGCTTGGCGGCGGCGACGATGTCCTTGGCTTCCTGCTCGGCTTCCTGGCGACGACGCTGATATTCGGCCAACTGCTGCTTGGCCTCCTCCTTCAGCTCGCGCGCCTCCTCGATCTCGTTGCGGATCCGCGCCGCCCGGTCGTCGAGCGACTTTCCGACCTTGGTCGGCGCCTTCAGATACCAGACCAGCGCCAGAAAGATGACGAGGGCGACGAAGGCCCAGAATGAATTGTCCATCGTCGTCTCCTCAGCTCCGAATGGCCGTCAAGGCGCCAGCGATCTCTTCACGCGAGACCTCGAGCTGTGCGACTTCGCGCAGGATGGTCTCGGCGGTGTCCTCGGCGATCACGCCGACATCCTTCATCGCCTCGGTCTTGATCTCGGCGATGCGGATCTGGGCCGCTTCCAGTTTTTCGTCCAACTGCCAGTCGAGGCGCTTGCGCTCCTGCTCGGCATCTTCGCGTGCCGAGTCGCGCGCGTCATGGGCGATCTTGTGGGAGCGATCGCGCGCCTCCGCGAGTTCCTGTTCGTAGGCTGCCTGGGCTTCGTCCGCATCGGACTTCATCCGCTCGGCGGCCTCGAGATCGAGCGCGATGCGATCGCGCCGATTTTCCAGGACGCCCGCGATCCGCGGCAGAATCACCTTCTGCAGAACCAGGTAGAAGACGCCGAAGGTGATCGCCAGCCAGAGCAGCTGCGAGGCGAAGAATTCGCTGTTGAAGGGCGGGAAAACACCTTCGTGTTCGCCTTCGATGGCGATCGTCTCGCCATGCGCGGCCGCCGTGTCGCTGGCGGGAGGCAGATCGACGGCGTCGGGGTTTTCAGTCTGCGCCAAGGCTTGACTTACGAACATCGGTGGCTCCGGCAAAGCGGACCGGCGGCAGGATTTGCCGCCGGTCGTCTCGTCTCAAATTGGCGAATGCCGATCAGACGGCGAACAGCAGCAGAAGCGCGACCAGCAGTGCGAAGATGCCGAGCGCTTCCGTCACCGCGAAGCCGAAGATCAGGCGGCCGAACTGGCCGTCGGCGGCCGACGGATTGCGCAGCGCGCCCGCCAGATACTGACCGAAGATGTTGCCGAGGCCAATGGCCGCGCCGCCCATACCGAGCGTTGCAAGACCTGCGCCGATGAACTTTGCTGCGTCCGCTTCCATGTCAAAACTCCTTTGAAATTGTCCGATTGCGGTGGATGTCGGCGACCTCGCGGCCACCATGGGTTATCTGGAGGCCGGTTCTTAGTGGCCCGGATGTATCGCGTCGTTCAGATACATACAGGTCAGAACGGCAAAGACGTAAGCCTGTAGCGCGGCGACCAGAAATTCGAGCGCCGTCAGCGCGACCGCCATGGCCAGTGGGAGGATCGAACTGGCGATCCCGAGGGCGCCGAAGGCGCTCAGCGACACGACGAATCCGGCGAACACCTTCAGCGTAATGTGGCCTGCCAGCATGTTGGCGAAGAGACGAACCGAAAGCGAAACCGGCCGGGACAGGAACGAGATCACCTCAATCATCACCACCAGCGGCATCAGGATGCCTGGTACGCCCTCCGGCACGAAGAGTTTGAAGAAGCCCAGCCCGTGCTTCATGAAACCGTAGACGACGACGACGCCCATCACCAGCATCGCGAGCGCGAAGGTCACGATCAGATGGCTGGTCACCGTAAAGAAATACGGCACCATTCCCAAAAGGTTTGCGACCAGAATGAACATGAACAGCGAGAACACGAAGGGGAAGAATTTCATGCCCCCGGTGCCCGCCGCGTCACGCAGCATGTTGGCGACGAACTCGTAGGAAAGTTCCGTCATCGACTGGACGCGGCTCGGCACGAGGCCACGGCCGCGTGTCGAATAATACAGGAAGGCCGTCGTGATCGCGACGGTCAGCACCATGAACAGCGCAGAATTGGTGAACGAGAAATCCAGATTGCCGATCTCGATCGGCACGATCTTGGAAATCTCAAACTGGTGGATCGGATCGGTTGGATTGGTTGCCAATCTCTCAGGCCCTTCATCAATTCACGGCGTGGCCCGGCGAGGGCCGCCATGCCCATAGCGTCCCCAACCGCGCTTCGCAACTCCCTAGAGCATCAGATGAGAATATGGACGCGAGTTTGTGAGGAGGAATCCATAATCAGAGGTGTCCGATCAGAGCTGGCCGGGGTCGCCGGGTGAGCCGTTGCCGGAAATCCCGCGGATCACATTCAAGACGCCCGCGGCAAATCCGAGCAGCAGAAAGACGATAAGGCCGAAAGGGCTGGTGCCGGCAAGCTGATCGATGAAATATCCGATCGCCGCCCCGACCAAAATGCCGGCGACGAACTCGCTGGCGACCTTGAGGCCCTGGGCCGCACCGCGCATGCCCTGGGAGCGGTTCGCCGGCTCGCGATTTCCCGGAAGACGCCGACGTTGTTCGGCCAGCCGTTTCGACAGGTCGTCGCGTCGCGCCGCCCACTCGGCATCCTCGCCCGGGGACGTCGTCTCCGGCTCGACGCTGGTCGGGTCGCGTTCCGATGGCATTGGCAATTCCCCGTTTTCGGTCAGGCTTGCTCTTCGGCCCGTTCCGCATGCTTGACCGATTTCGATCCATTCCGGCTCGCGACGAGACTCGCGATCGTCGTGATGGCGAGAATCGACACGATGACCGCAAGCGACAGCCACGTCGAGATGTGGGGTACCGCCTCGATGCTGTCGCCCCCGTTGATGAACGGCAGCGTATTGGTTTCCATCGCGTGGAAGATCAGCTTGACGCCGATAAAGGCAAGGATCAACGCCAAACCCGCGCCCAGATAGACAAGCCGATCGAGCAGCCCGCCAATCAGGAAATAGAGCTGCAGAAGTCCGAGCAGCGCGAAGGCGTTCGCCGTAAAGACGATATAGGGCTCCTCGGTCAGGCCGTAGATCGCGGGAATGGAATCGAACGCGAACAGCAAGTCTGTCACGCCGAGAGCGACGATAACCACGAACATCGGCGTCACCAGCAGCCGTCCTTTTTCACGGACAAAGAGGGCGGCGCGCCGGTAATCGTCGGTGACCGGAAACCGCCGCTCGATGAATTTGACCACCGCGTTGGGCTCATAGTCCTCACCCTGGACATGGCCGCCGGTCAGGCTCTCCTTGGCCAGGGTATAGGCGGTCCACAGAAGGAAGATGCCGAAGAGATAGAATACCCAGGAAAATTGCTCGATCGCGGCGGCACCGACGGCGATGAAGACGCCGCGCATGAGAAGCGCGATCACGATGCCGATCAGAAGCGCCTTCTGCTGGAAGTTCGCCGGCACCTGAAACTTTGCCATGATGATGACGAAGACGAACAGATTGTCGACCGACAGGCTCTTTTCGGTAATGTAGCCGGCCAGATATTCTACCCCGTGGTCGTGTCCCCACACCCACCACAGCCCCGCGCCGAAGATGAGTGCGACGACAACGTAGAAGGTCGACCAGATGCCGGCTTCCTTGAGCGAGGGGTGATGAAGCTTGCGGACGTGGACAAGAAAATCGAACAGGAACAGAGCGGCGATCCCTCCGATCGTCGCCAACCACACCCACATCGGCACATCCATGCCATCACCTTTCACGGCCGTCGCACAATTGGTCCGACGACATCATCCGACCGGACCGTAGATCGAAACAGCCGGCACTGCCTATCACCCCGGAACGTTCGGCTTCCCCGCCGCGCCGCCCGCTCGCCCATTGCATAGATGTGACGCCGGAGGCGGGTTTGAAAGGCATGCGCCGGCGATTTCGCCGAGCCCCCGCGGATCGCGGGTCTTCCGTCTGTCGAGAGCGGCAAGCATTGGTCTTGTGCGAGGGAAGCTCGTAAGCGGCCGCTTACCCGGTCCTTCATAAGCGCCTGTCGGATCGCGCCCGTCCGCTTTTAGGGCCAATTCTGGATCATCGGGGGAGCCTTTCGCCGTTGATCCGGAATTGAGGAGACTGACATGAAACGCATTGCATTCGGAGCGATCGCCGCCTCGGCGGTTCTCGCGGGCACCGCTTTCGCCGCCGAACCGACCATGGGCGCAAAGCTCGGTGTCTCCGCGCAGGAGATCGGACAAGCCCTCGCGGAAAGCGGCTATGACATGACCCGTTATGAGCGGGAGAATGGGCGGATCGAAGTGACCGCCGCCAAGGAGGACCGGCGGCATAAGCTGTATGTCGACGCAGTAACGGGCGACGTCGTCGAGATCGACGACAGCGTGCGGCGGGGTCCATGGCCGCGCCCCGGCACCAAGGATGACGACATCCGCGCGTCCCTGGCCGCGGACGGATATGAAATCGTCAAGTATGAAAGTGAGCGTGGCGACATCGAAGTCTATGCGCTCAAAGAGGGGCGTCGCTGGGAGATGAAGATCGATCCGGCGAATGGCCAGGTTCTGCGCGTCGAGGAAGAGGACTGATGGCCTCTAAGGTCGACGGGTCGGAAGGCGAGCGGGTGTGGGATCCGCTCGTTCGCCTGACACATTGGACGATCGCCCCGGCGGTGCTGCTCAACGGAGTTTTCATCGAAGAGAAGTCGCTTGCGCATGTTTGGATCGGATACGCAGCGTTCGGCCTGTTGGCACTGCGGCTCGTCTGGGGTGTGATCGGCACGGAGGAAGCGCGGTTTTCATCCTTCCCGCCAAGCCTTTCCGCCGCGTTCGGTCACATCCGCCATATGTTTTCCGGCACGCGCCGCGCGCATCGCTCGCACAATCCGCTTGGTGCATTGATGGCATACGCGCTCTGGGGCACGCTTTTGACCGTGTCGATCACCGGGGTGATGCTGGAAAGCGCTCCCTTTCCCGATGACGATACAGGCGAGCATATTTCGCAATCCTACGGCGAACGCGAGGAGGAGGGTGAAGAGTTCGTTGAAGAGATTCACGAGGTGACGGCGAATTTGCTATTGTTGCTCGCCGCGCTCCATGTTGGCGGCGTTGCGCTCGAATCTCGCCTCTCCGGCAGAAATTTGGTGGGCGCCATGATTGCGGGCGTGAGAAAGCGAAAACACCGCAGTTGACCAAGTCTTCGCAATCAAAATCCTCGCAATCCAGTTCGCGGAGAGCCGTCCTTCTCGCCGCCTTGCTCGCCATTCAAACGCTCTGCGCCGTCTTTTTCGTCGCCGATGTGGCGAGCGATCTGCGATGGGGTGGTCTTACTGCCCACACCGCGCTCGAGGGCGCTGTCGCTTTCGCCCTTATTCTCGGGATTGCGTTCGCCGCCTTCGAAATGCGTCGCACGCTCGAACGCAACCGGCGCGCGGAAGCCGCCCTTTCGTCCGCCTCTGGCGCTTTCGCGGAGTTGATCGACGCCTACTTCGAAGACTGGGGGTTGACGCCAGCGGAGGCGGATGTCGCGCTGTTTGCGCTCAAGGGCCTGGATGTGGCCGAGATAGCAGCTTTTCGCGGCGCGGCTTCGGGCACGGTCCGGGCACAACTCGCCCGTGTTTATGCCAAAGCCAAGGTCTCGAACCGGCCTCAGTTCATTTCGCTGTTTATCGAGGAACTGCTTTGCGCATCGATCGTCAAGCCGTCCGCCTCGGCCAATTAGAGTATCGGGCTTTGTGAAGCCGGCTGCCCGCTTATGCACAGCCGTCCTTCCCCGCCAAGGCCTTGATCGACAGGGCACTGCGTCGGCAATCTCGGCCGCATTCCCTGGCCGTCGCCAAACGACCGGGCAACGCCGGCGGGCCGATTTCCGCTATTTGAAACCGGCCACCGCACGCGGCTGATAGGGCGCTTCCAGTGCGGCGATCTCGTCCGCGGTCAGTTGGATATCGAGGGACGCCACGGCATCGTCGAGATGTTGCATCTTGGTCGCGCCGACGATCGGCGCGGTCACGCCCGGTTTCTGGCGCGTCCAAGCCAGCGCCACCTGCGCTCGAGCGACTCCCCGTGCCTTGGCGATCTCGCCAACCGCGTCGACGATCGCCTTCTCAGCATCTTCGTGGACGCGGTACAGCTTCTTGGCGACCTCGTCGGTATCGAAGCGGTGGGTGGTCTCGTCCCAAGCGCGAGTCAGGCGCCCACGTGCCATCGGCGACCACGGGATGACGCCGATGCCTTGATCCCGGCACAGCGGCAGCATCTCGCGTTCCTCTTCGCGATAGAGCAGATTCAGATGGTTCTGCATGGTCACGAATCGCGTCCATCCATGCTTTTCCGACAGATGCAGCGCCTTGGCGAACTGCCAGGCATGCATGGAGGACGCACCGATATAGCGGGCCTTACCGGCCTTGACGACATCGTGCAGCGCTTCCAGCGTTTCCTCGATCGGCGTGCGGTAATCCCAACGATGAATCTGGTAGAGGTCGACATAGTCGGTCCCGAGCCGCATCAGGCTCTTGTCGATCTCGCTGAAGATCGCCTTGCGCGACAGACCCATGCCGTTCGGGCCGTCATGCATGCGGTTGAACACCTTGGTGGCGATGACGACCTCGTCGCGCTTGCCGAAATCCTTCAGGGCCCGACCGAGGATCTCCTCGCTGGTGCCGGCCGAATACATGTTCGCCGTGTCGAAGAAATTGATGCCGAGTTCGATCGCCCGGCGGATGAACGGCCGGCTTTCCTCCTCGGGTATCGACCAGGAATGCGTCCCGGCGTCGGATGCACCGTAGCTCATGCAGCCGAGGCAGAGCGGCGTGACATCGAGGCCGGTACGGCCGAGCTTGATCGTCTTCATGGCGGATTCCTCGTGGAGGGCGAGACGGTTGCGAGCAAATGCGAGCCGTTTCCGGCCGGCGGACCATACAACGCAATTCGCCGAGGAAAAGTCCGGGCCGGCCACAAACCGACCGACGACAACGCTCGCGACCGGCCAGCGATGGGGAACTTCGGGCCTCACGGCTGGGCTGACGATCGTGCCTCTTGACCTTCCAGCTACTGGAAGGACCAAATAGCCTGAACGACCCATCGATCCTAATTTCGCCAGCCTTCCTCTTTTCCAGAAGGACTCCCCGCATGTCCGACACCAACACCCGCGACGGCACCGCCGCCTCGCATGGCGATCACAGCCATGATCATCCGGAATCTGCCGGTCCCGGCGCAAACGCCGAGACCGCTCTGTTCCGTGATCCGGTCTGCGGCATGACGGTCGATCCCGAAGCCGGCAAGCCGACGGCGACCCATGACGGCCATACGTTCCACTTTTGCAGCGAGGGTTGCCGCACGAAGTTCGAGGCGGCGCCCGAAGACTATGTCACCGCCAAGGATCCGGTGTGCGGCATGACCGTCGAGCGGGCCAGCGCCAAGCACATGGCCAAGCACCAGGGCGAGCGATTCTATTTCTGCTCGCAGCGCTGCCATGAAAAGTTCGAGGCCGAGCCCGAGAAATATCTCGGCGATCGACCCGCCCCGGAGCCGATGCCGGAAGGCACGATGTACACCTGCCCGATGCATCCCGAAATCGTCGAGGACCATCCTGACGACTGCCCGATCTGTGGCATGGCGCTGGAGCCGATGGGGGTGCCGACGGGCGATGAAGGCCCGAATCCCGAATTGGTCGATTTCACACGGCGGTTCTGGGTCGGCGCGGTGTTGACCGTTCCGTTGCTCGTCATCGCCATGGGGCCGATGCTCGGTCTACCGGTCGGCGAATGGATCGGCGAGCGTGCCGCTCGCTGGATTGAACTCGTCCTCGCGACGCCGGTCATCCTGTGGGCCGGCTGGCCGTTCCTGGTGCGCGGCTACAAGTCGTTCAAGACGATGAACCTCAACATGTTCAGCCTGATCGGCATGGGCGTCCTGGCGGCCTATCTGTTCAGCGTCGTTGCCGTTCTGTTTCCCCAGATCTTCCCAGCCGGCTTCCGCACCGCCGAAGGCACGGTCGGCGTCTATTTCGAGGCCGGCGCGGTGATCGTCGTCCTGGTCCTGCTCGGTCAGATCCTCGAACTGCGCGCTCGCGAGCGCACCGGCTCGGCAATCCGTGCGCTGCTCGACCTCGCCGCCAAGACGGCGCGCGTTATCCGCCCGGACGGCATCGAGGAAGAGATTCCGCTCGAAGAGGTCGTGCTTGGCGACCGGCTGCGCGTGCGCCCCGGCGACAAGGTGCCGGTCGACGGCACAGTCGTCGACGGCCGCTCCTCGATCGACGAATCGATGCTCACCGGCGAACCGATCCCGGTGGAGAAGACACCGGGCGACAAGGTCACCGGCGCAACCATCAACAAGAATGGCAGTCTGGTGATCGAGGCAAAGCGCGTCGGCAAGGACACGATGCTCAGCCAGATCGTCGAGATGGTCGCCAACGCCCAGCGCTCGCGCGCGCCGATCCAGAAGCTCGCCGATGCGGTGGCGGGCTATTTCGTCCCGGCGGTGATCGCGGCGGCGGTCATCGCGTTCATCAGTTGGGCCATTTTCGGGCCGGAGCCAGCGCTGGCCTACGCCCTGGTCTCGGCGGTCGCGGTGTTGATCATCGCCTGCCCCTGCGCGCTGGGTCTCGCCACGCCGATGTCGATCATGACGGCGACCGGGCGCGGCGCCCAGGCCGGTGTCCTGATCAAGAACGCCGAGGCGCTGGAGCGTTTCGCCAAGGTCGACACGCTGATCGTCGACAAGACGGGCACCTTGACCGAGGGCAAGCCGAGGTTAGTCGCGGTGCTGCCGGAAGCCGGCCATGACGAGGCCGAGGTGCTGCGCCTCGCGGCCTCGCTGGAACGCGGCTCCGAACATCCGCTCGCCGAGGCGATCGTCGCAGGGGCCGAGGAGCGGGGCGTCGAGATGGTGAGCGCCGACGATTTCGAGGCGGTCACCGGCATGGGCGTCAAGGGCGTCGTCGACGGCAGGTCGGTCGCGCTCGGCAACAGCCGTTTCATGACCGAACTCGGTCTCGACGGGGCGGCGCTGATCGAGACCGCCAATTCCCGACGCGATCAGGGCGAGACGGTGATGTTCGTCGTTGTGGAAGGAGCGATCGCGGGGCTCGTCAGCGTCGCCGATCCGATGAAGGGGACGACACCGGCGGCGATCAAGGCGCTGCACGCGGAGGGATTCCGCATCGTCATGGCCACCGGCGACAATGAGCGCACGGCCAAGGCGATCGCCGGCCGGCTCGGCATCGACGAGATTCGCGCCGAGGTGCTGCCGGAGGACAAGGCCCGCATCATCAAGGAAATGCAGGCGGAAGGCCACAAGGTCGCGATGGCCGGTGACGGCGTCAACGACGCCCCGGCTCTGGCTCAGGCCGATGTCGGCATCGCCATGGGCACCGGCGCCGACGTCGCCATCGAGAGCGCCGGCATCACCCTGGTGAAGGGCAATCTCGACGGTATCGTGCGGGCGCGGCGGCTGTCGCAGGCGACCATGCGCAACATCAAGCAAAACCTGTTCTTCGCCATGGTCTACAACGCCGCTGGCGTGCCGGTGGCGGCGGGTATCCTCTACCCGTTCCTCGGCATCCTGATCTCGCCGGTCTTCGCGGCGGCGGCGATGAGCCTGTCGTCGGTCTCGGTGATCAGCAATGCGCTGAGGCTCCGGTCGGTCCGTCTTGACGCGCGCTGACGGCGCTCCGTCGCCAACCGTCCCTTTCGTTACCCCACCCCAGAAAAACTAGGAAAATTTATCGTATGTCGCCTTATCTCAAGCTGTTCCTCATGGTCGGAACCTCCGTCGTTCTCATGTTCGGCATCACCTACCTAACGAGCTTCGACATCGTCGATCATGCGTTCTTCAGCGAGACGCGCGGTTACGTCGCCTTGTTGATGGGGTCGACGATGTTTGTCGTAATGCTGGCCTATATGATCGGGATGTTTCCCAATAAGGGCGCGAATATCGGCATCTTCGTCGGCGCCTTCCTGGCCTTCGCGGCCGTGCTCTATCTGGTCCGGAGCCAGGTGACGGTGGACGATGTCGACTACATGCAAGCGATGATCCCCCACCACTCCATCGCCATCCTGACCAGCGAGCGGGCGAAGATTACTGACCCCCGCGTGCGCAAGCTGGCGGACGAGATCATCAAGGCACAGGTTCTCGAGATCGCCGAGATGAAAGCGCTGATCGCCGATCTCAAAGGCGGGCCGAAGGCCACCCCGGAAAAAGACGGCAAGTAACAAAACGCGCCCGCCAGCCGGCTTAGAGCAGCCGGCCATAGCGCAACCCGTCATGGATCGCCGCGTGGATATTGCGCGCGGCGATCGCGTCGCCGATCCGCCGGCGAAAAGGTGATTTAATTGACGCGGAAATCGGTCATCTTCATGCATCGTCCACCGGCGGGATCAGGACGATCTTTCCCGGATAGGTCTTGGCCATGAAGGCATCCTGCGCGAGGCAGATCTCCGAAAGCGGATAGGTCTTCGAGACCAGCGGCCGCAGCCTGCCGGCATTCACATGATCGACGATCGCCGAGAAGACGGACGCCGGCTGGTAAGTGCTGCCGAAAAGGGTCAGATCCTTTAGATACAGATCACGTACGTCGAGCTCGACCATGGGTCCGGCGATCGCCCCCGCAGTGACGTAGCGGCCACCGCGCTTCAACAGTGCAATCACGGTCGGGAAGGCCGGCCCGGCCACCACATCGACGACGACATCCATGCTCCGCGCACCAGGATATGTCAGCAGATCGGCGTCGCGATCGACGACCTCGTCCGCGCCCGCCGCGCGCACCGCCTCGGCCTTGCCGGCGCTCGCCTGCGCGACGATATGCGCTCCCCGTAACCGCGCCAGCTGAACGGCGGCCATGCCGACGCCGCCGGACGCACCGGTGACGAAGATCCGATCCGCGCCAGATACCCCAGCCCGCTGCAGCATGCCCTCGGCTGTCGAGAAGGCGCAGGGGATCGCGCCGAGTTCAATGTCGCTGAGTTCGGTCTCAACGGCGTGGGTTTCAGTGGCCAGAGCGACGCAATACTGTGCAAACGCGCCATCGCGTTCCGAACCGAACGTGCCGAAGTCGTAAGCGCCGCCTCCTCCGAGCGAAGCCTGCATTGTCGCCACGAGCACGCGCTCGCAGATCCGGCCCTCGTCCACTCCCTCGCCGACCGCGACGATCGTTCCGCAGCAATCCGCGCCCTGGATCCGGGGCAATTGTAGCGGCACGCCTGACCACGCGGCATCGCCGGCGTCTCCCGTCCCGCCTTCATCGCCGCTCGCACCGGTGACGGTCTTGGAGTACCAGCCGGTGCGGGTATTGATGTCGGTGTTATTGACCCCGGCGGCATGCACCCGGATCAGGACCTCTCCGACGCCCGGCTTTGGCACGGCCAGATCAGTGCGATAGTCGAGTTTATCCAGGCCGCCATGCCCGGTCAGCAGGACGCCATGCATTGTTTGCGGGATGGGTCTCGTTGTCGGTATCATGCGTTCTCCATTGAGCGCTTCTCGCGCTCGACAAAATCCGTCAACGACCGCAGAGGGGTCGCGGCGCTTCACGAACGCGAACGTGCGGAGAGCAGCTGCGGCACGCAGGCGCTGTCCCCCGGCCACTTCTGATTCGCCTCAGCCCTTCGACAGCTTGTCCAAGATCGCCGAGAAGTCGCGACCCTTGCCGCCCGCAGCGACGAAGGCGTCGTAGATGTCGCGGGCGTGGCGGCCGAGCTCGGTGGTCGCCCCGGCGCTTTCCGCCGCTTCCTGCGACAGGTTCAGATCCTTCAGCATCAGATCGGCGGCGAACCCCGGCTTGTAGTCGTTGTCGGCCGGGCTCTTCGGCCCGATGCCGGGTGCCGGGCAATAGGTGTTGATCGACCAGCACGAACCCGACGAGGTCGAGGCGACGTCGAACATCGCCTGCCGGTCGAGGCCGAGCTTGTCGGCGAGATGAAATGCCTCGCAGACCCCGATCATGGAAATACCGAGGATCATGTTGTTGCAGATCTTCGCCGCCTGCCCGGCGCCCGCGGCGCCGCAATGCACCGCCTTCTGGCCCATGATGTTGAACAGCGTCTTGCCCTTGGCAAAGGCGTCCTCGCCGCCGCCGACCATGAAGGTCAGCGTGCCGGCCTCGGCCCCGCCGGTGCCGCCGGAGACCGGCGCGTCGAGCGACAAAAGCCCCGCATTCTCGGCGAGCTTATGCACCGCGCGGGCACTGTCGACGTCGACCGTCGAGCAGTCGATGATCAGCGCGCCCATGTCCGCGGCCTTGACGATGTCGCCATGCACGGCCCGGACGATCTCCCCGTTCGGCAGCATGGTGATGACGGCGTGCATGCCGCGCACCGCGCCCTCGGCGGAATCCGCTGGCGCAACGCCCTCTACCGCGACGCCCGCCGGGTCGAAACCGGTCACGTCGTGGCCCGCCTTGGCGAGGTTCTTCGCCATCGGCGCGCCCATATTGCCGAGACCGATGAAGCCGATCCTCATGCCCGTTCCTCCCATGTGAGTTCGTTATCGCCGAGCGGCGCCAAGATCGCATCCACCCGCTCCCGCGGCAGATCCTCGATGCGCGCCACCGACCATTGCGGCTGGCGGTCCTTGTCGATGACCGCCGCGCGGATGCCTTCGAGGAAATCGCCCTCCTGCTGGCTGCGGAAGGTGAAGCGGTATTCGCGTATCAGCGCGTTCTCGATCGTCGGGTCCTCGCGCACAGCGCGCACGATCGCCAGCGTCGCCGCCACCGAGATCGGCGACCCGCGCCGGATCGCCTTAAGCGTCGTTTCGGCGAATTCACCGCCATCGGCTTCCAGCGCGGCGACGATCGCGGCGGCGGAGGACGCGCCGAACAAGGCGTCGATCGCCCCGCGCCGCCCGGCCAGCTCACCTTCGGGCGGCATCTCGGCGAAGGCGTCGATCACCGCCGGATCGCCTGTCTCGACCAGCCGGGCAACGAGGTCGGCCAAGCGCTCGGACGGCACGTAAACATCCGCGAAACCGGCGAGGATCGCGTCGGCGGGGCCCATGCGAAAGCCGGTCGTGCCGAGATATTCGCCGAGCCGCCCCGGCGCCGTCGCCAGGATCAGCGAGCCGCCGACGTCGGGCACGAGACCGATGCCGCATTCGGGCATCGCCACCATCGAGCGTTCGGTCACGATGCGGTGGCCGCCATGGGCCGCCAGTCCAACGCCGCCGCCCATGACGATGCCGTCCATCACCGCGACATAGGGCTTGTCGTAATGGGCGATCAGCCGGTTCAGCCGGTATTCCTCGGCCCAGAAGCGCTGGCCGTAGGCGAACTCGCCAGCGCGGCCGTGCTGGTAAAGCTCGGCGATGTCGCCGCCGGCACAGAACGCCCGCTCGCCGGCCGCATCGATGATCACCAGCGCCACGGCCTCGTCCACTGCCCATTCGCGCAGCGCCGCCTCGATCGCCCGCGCCATCTCCCAGGTCAGCGCGTTGAGCGCCTTCGGCCGGTTCAGCGTGATCCGCCCAGCCCAGCCCTCGACCCGGATCAGCACGTCGTCGGTCGTCGTCTCGTCCCGCATCGCGCTCACCCGTGCTCGGCCAGAAGCGCGCGGGCGGTGATCATCCGCATGATCTCGTTGGTGCCCTCGAGGATCTGATGGACGCGGAGATCCCTCACGATCTTCTCGATGCCGTAATCGGCGAGATAGCCGTAGCCGCCATGCAGCTGCAGCGCCATGTTGGCGACGTTGAAGCTCGTATCGGTGACGAACCGCTTGGCCATGGCGCAATGCTTGGTCGCGTCCGGCGCCTTGGTGTCCAGCTTCCACGCCGCCTGGCGCAGGAAGATGCGCGCCGCCTGCAATTCGGTCTCCATGTCGGCGAGCCGGAATTGCAGCGCCTGGAACTCGGTCAGATTCTTGCCGAAGGCCTTGCGCTCCTTCATGTAGGCGACCGACTTGTCGAGCGCGGCCTGCGCCGCGCCGAGCGCGCAGGCCGAAATGTTCAGCCGGCCACCGTCGAGCCCCATCATGGCATAGGCAAAGCCCTTGCCCTCCTCGCCGAGCAACGCGCCGCCCGGCACCTTGCAGTCCTCGAAGCGCACTTCGGCGGTCGGTTGGGCCAGCCAGCCCATCTTCTTTTCCTGCGCCCCGAACGACAGACCCTCCGCGCCGTTCTCAACCAGGATCGCCGAGATACCCTTCGGCCCCGCCTCGCCGGTCCGCGCCATGACGACATAGAGGTCGGAAAAGCCGGCGCCGGAGATGAAGCTCTTGGTGCCGTTCAGCACATAGCCGTTGCCGTCGGGCTTGGCGCTGGTTCGAAGCGCCGCCGCGTCCGAGCCCGAGCCCGGTTCGGTCAGGCAATAGCTCGCGACCTTGTCCATGCTGCTGAGCTTGGGCAGCCACTCGGCGCGCTGCTCCTCGGTCCCGAACGAATCCACCATCCAGGCGACCATGTTGTGGATCGACAGGAACGCCGACACCGACGGATCGCCATAGGACAGCGCCTCGAAGATCAGCGCCGCGTCGAGCCGCGTCAGGCCGGAGCCGTAGTCGTCGCGGACGACGATCGCCGCCATGCCGAGGCCGGCGAGTTCCTGCAGGACGTCGCGCGGCAGCGCCTTGTCTTCCTCCCAGCTTGCCGCGTGGGGCGCCATCTTCTCGACGGCGAATTCCCGCGCCATCGCGAAGATCTGGCTCTGCTCGTCTGTCAGCGCAAAATCCAAGCCGGTCCCTCCCCTGTCGCGGCCGGAGTGCGCCGCTGCCGAGAACAGGTCTAGAAGGCTGAGGGCAGCGCTTCAAGGGCGGGTGGAAAGCACCATTGCTAACAGCCGCGAATCCGGAGCATAGCTGCGCCTCGACCCAAAGCCGAAGGAGCATCAATGCTGGAAAAGCCAAGCCCGCGACCGGCCGGAGCCTTCGACGATGCGGAACGCGCGGCGGTCTATCGCGCGATCGAAACGCGGCGTGACGTGCGCGACGAGTTCCTGCCGCGACCGTTGCCCGACGACGTCCTTCGGCGGCTGCTGGAGGCCGCCCATCATGCGCCCTCGGTCGGCTTCATGCAGCCGTGGAACTTCGTTCTGGTCCGGGATTCGGCGGTTCGCCACCGCGTTCACGCCGCCTTCAGCCGAGCCAACGAGGAAGCCGCGGAGATGTTCGCCGATGGGCGGCAGGCGACCTACCGATCCCTGAAACTGGAGGGTATCCGCAAGGCGCCGCTCAATATCTGCGTCACCTGCGACCGGAGCCGTGGCGGCCCGGTCGTCATCGGCCGCACGCACAATTCGGAAATGGACCTTTATTCGACCGTCTGCGCCGTCCAGAATCTGTGGCTCGCGGCGCGGGCCGAGGGCGTCGGCGTGGGCTGGGTGTCGATCTATCACGAGCCGGAATTGCGCGATATCTTGGAGATCCCGGAAGAGATCAGCGTCGTCGCCTATCTGTGCGTCGGCTATGTCGATCGGCTTTACGACGAGCCCGAGTTACAGGCAAAGGGCTGGCGACGGCGCCTCGATCTCGACGACCTCGTCTTCGACGATGCTTGGGGGCAAAGGGGTGACGGCTTGAAATAAAGACCGCGCGGGCCTTTTCGACACCGCGCGGCAACAGGGCATCCTGAGAGGGAAGAACTCAGGCGGCCTTCGACACCGCCCCCGCCGCCGCGCGGATCGCTTTCATGTTGGCTTCGTAATGCGCCGGCGTGCCGCCCTTGAAGATCGCCGAGCCGGCGACGAGCACGTCGGCGCCGGCCTCGACCACCAGCGGGGCCGTCTCGGGAGTCACGCCCCCGTCGATCTCGATAAGGATGTCGCGGTCGCCGATCATCGCCTTGACCCGGCGCACCTTGTCGATGACCGAGGGGATGAAGGCCTGCCCGCCGAAACCCGGATTGACCGTCATCAGGAGAACGAGGTCGAGCCGGTCGAGCACGTATTGGATGACGCTTTCCGGCGTCGACGGGTTGAGCGAGACGCCGGCCTTCTTGCCGAGTGCGCGGATCGCCTGCAGTGAGCGATCGAGATGCTTCGTCGCCTCGGCATGCACCGTGATGATATCGCAGCCGGCCTCGGCGAAGGCCTCCAGATACGGGTCGCACGGCTCGATCATCAAATGACAGTCGAACACTTTCGTCGAGGCGCCGCGGACGGCTTTGACGATCGGCGGGCCGAAGGTGATGTTCGGCACGAAATGGCCGTCCATCACATCGAGATGGATCCAATCGGCGCCGGCCTTGTCGACCGCAGCGACCTCTTCGCCGAGGCGCGCGAAGTCCGCCGAGAGGATCGAGGGGGCGATGATGACGGGCTTGGTCATGGGGTCTCCTGCGTGCTGTCGTCGTCCCGGCCGGGCGGGTCGTTGAAGACCCGGCTGGCGGAAATGTCTTCCGCCTCGATGCGCGAAAGCGCTTCCGCGTTCAAGGGACCTTCGGCGGTTTCGAACAGCCGGTTGGCCTGTCTGAGCCGCGCCCGGTCGAGGGCATTGCGGATCGAGCGGGCGTTGGCGAAATGCGGCTGCGCCCGGCGCCGCTCGATATAGCGCGCCAGCACCGCCTTTGCTTCGTCGGCGAGGTGATAGTTCTGCCGCTCCAGCATTCCCACCGAAATGCGCAGGAGCTCGTCGTCGGAATAGTCGGGAAAGTCGATGTGGTGGGCGATGCGCGAGCGAAATCCGGGATTTGACTCGAAGAACGTGTCCATTCGGTCGGTATAGCCGGCGAGGATGACGACGAGGTCGTCGCGCTGGTTCTCCATCACCTGCAACAGGATCTCGATCGCCTCCTGCCCGTAGTCGCGCTCGTTCTCGGGGCGGTAGAGATAATAGGCCTCGTCGATGAACAGGACGCCGCCCATCGCCTTCTTGAGGATGTCCTTCGTCTTCGGCGCGGTGTGGCCGATATATTGCCCGACAAGGTCGTCGCGGGTCACCGAGACGAGATGGCCCTTGCGGATGTAGCCGAGCCGATGGAGAAGGTTCGCCATCTTCATCGCCACCGTCGTCTTGCCGGTGCCCGGATTGCCGGTGAAGCTCATGTGCAGCGTCGGCGTCTCGTGGGCGAGGCCGAGCCGGCGGCGGGCCCGCTCGACCAGAAGCAGCGCCGCGGTCTCGCGAATCCGCTTCTTCACCGGCGCCAGACCGATGAGATCGCGATCGAGTTCTTCCAGCACGTCCCTGACGCCGGCATCCTCGTATTCGCGCTTGAGGTCGACGGTTATGGGGGCGGTTTCGTCAGCGTTGTCACCGATCGCGGCGGCTTGTGGCTCCGCCGTCGTTTTCGAGGGCGCGGTCTCGCCGTCAGACTTTCCGCCCTTGTTCAACTGGTCGAGGTAGCTCATTCGATGACCTCCGTTTGCCCGGCTTTGTGCCTCGGACTTGTCCGTTGCGGCAGCCCGCTCCTTGCAGAACGGCCGCTCGATCCGATGCTTCGTCATCCCCGCCCGTCAGGTCGGGGATGACGATGGCGGCGTGATGTCTCAGCCCGAATACCGCTCGCCCTCCGGCTTGTCGGTGGCGTAGGTCTCGGTGGTGTAGCGGATGTTGCGACCCTCCATCTCCTGCCGGCGCAGGCGGAAACCGGGCTCTTCCTTCGGCCGGTTGACGATGAAGCTGAGCTTCACCGATTCCCAGCCATGGGTGGAATCGAAGGCCGACATGCGGATGTAGCGGTCGCCATAGGCCTTGCGGCACGCCGTCAGCTCCATCATCACGCCGGCCGCGTCCGCGATGTCGAACATCGGATGACCCCACATGTCCCAATAGGTGTTCCGGGGATGCGGATCGTCGGTGTATTCCAGATTCACCGCCCAGCCATTGTCGAGGCAGTATTGCACCTGTGCGGTGATCTGCTTGTCGGTCAGGTCGGGCAGGAACGAAAAGGCTCCTTGGGTGATGCGCATGGATCGGATTCCTTTGTTGGCGGCTGGCGGCGATACGGGCCGCGCCAGCCGTTTTGATGGGGAAATGAGCGGCGGAACGCGGAAGAGGATCACGCTCCGCCTCGGAACGGCTCAGGCCGATGCCGTCGCCGTCACCTGATAATCGGGCGAGTCGGTCGAGGTGTAGTTGAAGGTCACGTCCTTCCAGGTATCGAGCGCCTGCTTCAGCGGCGTACACGTCTTGGCCGCCTGGTTGAGGATATCCGGCCCCTCGTTGAGAAGGTCGCGGCCCTCGTTGCGGGCGAGGATCATGCATTCCAGCGCCACGCGGTTGGCCGTCGCGCCGGCCGCGATGCCCATCGGGTGACCGATGGTGCCGCCGCCGAACTGCAGCACCACGTCCTCGCCCAGAAGGTCGATCAGCTGGTGCATCTGGCCGGCGTGAATGCCGCCGGAGGCGACCGGCATCACCTTGTTCAGCGAGGCCCAGGGCTGATCGAAGAAGATGCCGTTTTCGAGTTTTTGCGGCGTGAACTCGTCGCGGCAAATGTCGTAATAGCCCTTGGTCGTTGCCGGATCGCCCTCGAGCTTGCCAACGACGGTGCCTGCGTGGATGTGATCGACGCCCGCAAGCCGCGACCATTTGGCGATGACGCGGAACGACACGCCATGGGTCTTCTGGCGCGTATAGGTGGAGTGGCCGGCCCGGTGCAGGTGCAGGATCATGTTGTTGCGGCGGGCCCACTTGGCCATCGACTGCATCGCCGTCCAGCCGATGACGAGATCGATCATGATGATGCTCGACCCGAGTTCCTTGGCGAACTCGGCGCGCTCGTACATGTCCTCCATCGTCGCCGCGGTGACGTTGAGATAGCTGCCCTTGATCTCGCCGGTGGCGGCCTGCGCCTTGTTGACCGCCTCCATGCAGTACAAAAAGCGCTCGCGCCAATCCATGAATGACTGCGAGTTGATGTTCTCGTCGTCCTTGGTGAAGTCGAGCCCGCCCTTCAGCGCCTCGTAGACGACGCGGCCGTAATTGCGACCGGACAGGCCGAGCTTCGGCTTCACCGTGGCGCCGAGCAGCGGCCGGCCGAACTTGTCAAGGCGCTCGCGCTCGACGACGATGCCGGTCGCCGGCCCCTGGAAGGTCTTCACATAGGCGGTCGGCAGCCGCATATCCTCGAGCCGAAGGCCCTTCAGCGGCTTGAAGCCGAAGACGTTGCCGATGATCGAGGCGGTGAGGTTGGCAATCGAGCCGGATTCGAACAGGTCGAGATCGTAGGCGATATAGGCGAAATACTGGTCGTCGGTGTTCGGCACCTGGTCGACGCGATACGCCTTGGCGCGGTACTTTTCCGCCGCCGTCAGCCGGTCGGTCCACACCACGGTCCATGTCGCCGTGGAGCTTTCTCCCGCGACGGCCGCGGCCGCCTCGATCGGATCGACCCCGTCCTGGGGGATGATCCTGAAACAGGCGATGACGTCGGTTTCCTTCGGCTCGTAGTCGGGCTCCCAGTAGCCCATCTTGCGGTATTCCATGACGCCGGACTTGTAGCGGTCCTTGCCCTTGATGGTTTGTGAAGCCTGTTGCATAGCGGTCTCCTTCCTGGATCCGTGGTGGCGTGCGACCCTGCCGGCTCAGCAATTTCGGCACACCTTCTCCGTTCGCCGCGAGGGGTGCCCCCGCGCCGTTTCGATTCAGCTTTGTCTCGGTTCGTTTGCCGCCCGGCCGACTACCCGGCCAGGTGGCGGTCCGCCCTACTCGGCGGCTTCGCGCATTGCGATGCGCGGTTCGAGTTCGCCCTTGGCGTAGCGCACGGCCATCTCATCGAGTGGCATCGGCCGGATCTTGCCAGCCTGACCGGCGCAGCCGAAGCGCTCGTAGCGGTCGAGGCAAAGCGTCTTCAACGCCTCCATCGCCGGCACCAGGAACTTGCGCGGATCGAATTCCTCCGGCTTTTCCATCGCGACCCGGCGGAACTGGCCGGTCATCGCCATGCGGCAATCGGTGTCGATATTGACCTTGCGGACGCCGTGCTTGATGCCCCGGACGATCTCCTCGACCGGTACGCCATAGGTCTCGCGCATCTTGCCGCCATATTTGTTGATGATCGCCTGCAGATCCTCCGGCACCGAGGACGAACCGTGCATGACCAGATGCGTGTTCGGCAGCTTCTGGTGGATCGCCTCGATGATGTGCATGGCGAGGATCTCGCCGTCGGGCTTGCGGGTGAACTTATAGGCGCCGTGCGAGGTGCCCATGGCGATGGCAAGTGCATCCACCTTGGTGCGGCGGACGAAGTCGACGGCCTGCTCCGGGTCGGTCAGAAGCTGGTCTTCCGACAGCTTGCCCTCGAAGCCGACGCCGTCCTCCTTCTCGCCCTCGCCGGTCTCCAGCGAGCCGAGCACGCCGAGCTCGCCCTCGACCGAGGCGCCCACCCAATGGGCCATCCGCGTCACCCGCTCGGTGATGTCGACATTGTAGTCGTAGGAGGCGGGCGTCGTCATGTCGGCTTCCAGCGAACCGTCCATCATCACCGAGGTGAAGCCGTGGCGGATCGCGGAGAGGCAGGTCTGTTCGTTGTTGCCGTGGTCCTGATGGATGCAAACCGGGATCTGCGGGAACATCTCGACCAGCGCCTCCATCATCTTCGACAGCATGATGTCCTTGGCGTAGGAGCGCGCCCCGCGCGAGGCCTGCATGATCACCGGCGCGTCGCTCTTGGCGGCCGCTTCCATGATCGCCAGCCCCTGCTCCATGTTGTTGATGTTGAAGGCGGGGACGCCGTAGTCGTTCTCGGCGGCGTGATCGAGAAGCTGGCGGAGGGTGATCTTGGCCATAGGGGTCTGGTCTCCTTGGAACGGGCCGCGTCGGTCCTGGTCGACGGGCGATCCCGTCGATCAGCGCTCAGGACGCGCGGCGCTTTTTTTCCATCAGCTGCATGATCAGCGGCGTCAGGATGAGTTGCATGGCGATGTCGAGCTTGTTGCCCGGGGCGACGATGGAATTGGCGCGCGACATGAAGCTGCCGGGAATCATCGACAGCAGATACGGAAAGTCGATGCCGCGCGGGTTGGCGAAGCGGATGACGATCATCGATTCATCCGCCGTCGGGATCCAGCGGGCGATGAACGGGTCGGACGTATCGACGATCGGCACGCGCTGGAAGTTGATGTTGGTGCGGGCGAATTGCGGGCAGATGTATTTCACGTAGTCCGGCATGCGGCGCAGGATCACGTCCATCACCGCCTCGGTGGAATAGCCGCGCGAGGCCTTGTCGCGGTGGATCTTCTGGATCCATTCGAGATTGATCACCGGCACGACGCCGATCTTCAGATCGGCGAGCGCGGCGAGATCGACCGCGTCGGCCTTCACGCAGCCATGCAGGCCCTCGTAGAACAGAAGATCGCTGCCCTCCTCCAGTTCCGTCCAGTCCGAAAAGGTGCCGGGCGCCGCGCCGTAGAGCTTCGCCTCGGCCTCGTCATGGACGTAGTGCCGGGTCTCGCCGCGCCCCTCGCGCCCGTAGTCCGAAAACACCGCCTGCAACTTGTCGAGGACGTTCGCCTCGGGGCTGAAATGCGAGAAGTGGCGGTTTCCCTGGCGCTCCTCGTCGGCCATCTTGTCCTTCATCGCCTGACGATCGTAGCGGTGGAACGCGTCGCCCTCGATGAACACCGCCTTCACCTGCTCGCGGCGGAAGATCTGGTCGAAGATGTTCTTCACCGACGTCGTCCCGGCGCCGGACGAGCCGGTAATGGCGATGATCGGATGCTTGGCCGACATGTCTTGGCGTCTCCTCCCGGTGCCGGGGCACTCCCTCCCAGGCAACCGTCTTAAATCAGGCTCTGAACAGGCTGCGCTTGCCGAACAACGGCGAGCGCTCGCTCAGCGCCGCCGGATCGGCGATGTAGCGGCCGACCCGTTCGACCTCGCGCCGCGAGCCGAACACCAGCGGCGTGCGGGCATGCAGTCCTTCCGGCACGATGTCCAGAATGCGGTTGATGCCATCGGTCGCCACTCCCCCGGCGTTCTCGACGCAGAAGGCGACCGGGTTGGCCTCGTAGACCAGCCGCAGCCGGCCCTTGGCGTAGCCCTTCCTTGCATCGCCCGGATAAAGAAAGATGCCGCCGCGCACCAGGATGCGGTAGCCATCGGCGACCATCGAGGCGATCCAGCGCATGTTGAACTCGCGCTCGCGCGGCCCCTCCGCGCCGGCCAGGCAATCGTCGATATAGTTGCGGATCTGCGGGTCCCAGTGCCGATAGTTCGACGCGTTGATGGCGAACTCGCTGGTCCGGTCGGGAATCTCTACCGCCCCCTTCAGCTCGACGAAGCCGCTAGAGCCGGGCGAGAAGATGAAGACGCTGGTGCCGTTGCCGAGCGACAGCACCAGCAACAGCTGCGGCCCGTAGATGAAGAAGCCGGCGCCCAATTGCCGCGAGCCCGGCTGCTGGAATACCGAGCCCGGATCGGCCCTGTGTTCGTCGGTCGCCGGCAGGATCGAGAAGATCGTGCCGACCGAGACATTGGTGTCGATGTTGGACGAGCCGTCCAGCGGATCGATCGCCAGAGCCAGCGTGCCGGCCGGGTCGAGCGTCACCGGTTCGTCCTGTTCCTCCGACCCGTAAAACGCGATGGCCGACGCCTTCGCGGCGTCCATGAACAGCCGGTCGGCGACGACGTCGAGTTCCTTCTGCACGTCGCCGCCGGCGTTGGTCGCCTCGCGCGACGCGCCGAGCGCGTCGCCGCCACCGTTGATGATGGTGTTGCGCAGCTTGACGGCGGCGTCGGCCAGATGGCGAACCGTTTCGGCGACCTTCTTGCGGGTCGGGTCCGCGCCTGCGGCGGACTGAAGATAGGCGTCGAGAGACGAGGGCATGTTTTCCTCCTGGGTGGCGTCGAAGCTCTGCGTCGCCGTTCACCCGTCGTTGGAAGGATGTTGGATGGCGCTTGGAGCTAAGTAAAATTCATTATCTTTACCCGATCGATAAATTAAATTATGGATCGGGTATGCGTAACCTCACATTGCGACAGCTGCGATCAATACAGGCGATCGACCATCACGGGACGATCGCCGCCGCCTCCCGGCAGCTCGGCCTGACGGCGCCGGCGGTGACATTACAGGTAAAGCAGCTGGAAGACGATTGCGGACTGGCATTGTTCGATCGCACCCGTGAGGGCATGCGGCTGACCGTGGCCGGCGCGGCGGTGCTGGAGGCGGCGAACGCCATCGAGACGACGCTGCGGGCGCTCTCCGACGAGATCCTGGCGATCAAGGGCGTGCGCTCGGGCACGATTCGGCTCGGCGTGGTGTCGACGGCGAAATACTTCGCGCCCCGGCTGATCGCCGCGTTCCGGCGCGAATACCCGGCCATCGAGATCAAGCTGACGGTCGGCAACCGGCTGGAGATCATCCGCGACCTGAAATCCTATCAGCTCGACATCGCGCTGATGGGGCGCCCGCCGATCGAGTTTCCGGTCGAGGCGATGGTGTTCGGCGACCATCCGCTGGTGATGATCTCAGCCCCCGAGCATCCGCTGGCCAAGGCCCGCGACATCGACCGGGCGCGGTTGCTCAAGGAGACCATCATCATCCGCGAGCCCGGATCGGGCACCCGCGCCTCGCTCGAGGGCTTCTTCGCCGGCCATCCGGGGGAACTGGACGAGGTCAGCGTCGAGATGGGCTCGAACGAGACCATCAAGCAGGCGGTGATGGCCGGGCTCGGCATCGCCTTCATCTCGGCCCACACCATCGCCTTCGAGGTGGAGATGGGGCGGCTGGTCATCCTCGACGTGGAGCATCTGCCGATTCGCCGGCAATGGCACGCGGTCGGCCGCAAGGAGCGCATGCCGGCGCCGGCCGAGATCGCCTTCAAGGAGTTTCTCGTCAAGCGCGGCGCCGTCCACCTGCCGCTGCTCGGCAAGCTCTACCCCGCCGAGGGGATGGTGGCGGAGGGCTGAGGGGGGGGGGGGGGCAGCATCTTTGGGCGCGGCGCCCGGCGTGCTCTACTAGATTTGGTGCCGCAGCCTCCCCTAGGTCGCGGAAAACACGCGCACCGTCAACTTCAATATGGCCGGCCGCAAGATTGAGCTAAATAGATTTGTGGAAGGGGTCTAAAGAGGTAAGGTGTTAGAAATTCTGATCCATTCTACAGAATTCATCCAGCTCAGTAAGAATCGTTCCAACCTCATCTCCAAGATCGTTCATCGACATAGCCTCAATAATCATCCTATGCGTCAGAGAACCGACTCCCAATTTTTCAAATCTTTCGTTCAGGCTCGAAAGCGTCTCCTTTCCCGGAACAATACCCAGTCGATCTGGCAATATCGACCACTTATCCTCAAACCTTTTCGATGCATCTTCAGAAACAGTTGCTTCTGATTTCGCACTACGACTCTCTCTAAAAAAACTTCCCTGGCTGGCGGAGCGCCGGCCCAAGACGCGATGTTTCATTGCATCGGTAATTCGAATTAACTCAGATTCGACCTCGCTTTGATCCAATTTGAAATCTGAATTCCCTCGGTTTCTTCTCGCTAGCGCTAAAGCTATTGCCGCAGGATCAAGAAGATAGTTCTCTATTTCCTTTTTTTCCAAAACATGGCATTTCATTTTCTCCCCTGCTAGCTTTTTGCGAAAGGCATCCACCTCCTCGTCACAGCGATAGTCCCTGTCGAATAGGCAGAAGACATCGATCTCTGTGCCCAATATCTCTTTAAATGCCCAAACCGCAGCTACAGCTCTCTGCCATCCCTCGAATCCACCCAATCTAACGAATGGAACGGTGCCATCGGCTAAATTTTTTTTACTGGCTCTCTGAGAAAATACTTTGTAAATTCGTTTATCTTCTCCTTCAACAAATACTACCCGGCGCGCTTTTGAAATTCGTGCGATGTCTACATTTTGCGTTGAACCTAGGTATCCATAAATTTTATTATAGTCTGTTTCACTGGAGATACGCTTGGCAGTTCGATACCGAGAATTCACGGATGCAATTTCGAGAGGCTCGGCTTCGTTAATCATTTCAACGGAATGGGTAGCAAAAATAAATTGCGAAAACCGCTCTCGTACTAAACGGATTAATCGACGTTGAATATCCGGATGAAGGTAGATATCTGGCTCATCGATTACGACTAATGCCTCGGTCTTCGCTCTTCGTAAATGCGTTAGTATTTGTAGCCAAATCTGAAATCCAAATCCAGACCATTGCACTTCTCGAGTAATACGGTGTTCCTCATAATACATATGCAATATTGATAGATCGTCAGTATCTCGTTCGGGCTTCCGTATGATGATTCCTGGCCATGCAGAATTTACATCGCTCGAGAACGCTTCAAAATCTGCGTCTGATCTTCGAAACCATACGTTCCGCAGGTGTCGACTTGACGTTCGTGTCGCCTCGGACTTCCGAATAGTCTCATCCTTCACGAGGCGTTCTTCTCGCTCTAGAGGCGATAAGGTGGGAACAATAACCAGATCGATCGGGAATTCCTTTTTGAACTTAGCCCGCGAGGCGACCGCTATATCGTCTCCGACTAGAAAAAAGCGCGTCACACGCTTCGGATTCAGGAGAATGACCGCTTTCGTGCCATTCCTGATCTCAAATTCCAGACGCGCATCATTATTGTTGTAGTTGTATGTGGAATGTGATAAATTTATTGGGATCATTCCATCCGGAACATCATACCCGTATACAATATCAGAGTCTTCTAGAGGTAATAACTGTGGCTTTAGTCGAGATGAATAGTTTAGGCAAGCCTCTAGAACTCGGAGTGAATCAATAATGGCGGACTTTCCGGCGTTATTCGGGCCGACTATTATATTTCCTGGTTTTAACGTAATCGCGTATTTTTCAAATTTTCTGTAATTTGTTAAGGTTATGCGTTTAATCATGAATTTGTATCATTTCTATATGAAGCGATTTTTAGGCTGTCTTATATTTTTTCTTAGATAGCATCGCAGCTTGCCCTCATCATCGTAAGTCTGACGACGCAATTTAATGCACGCTATGAGAGCTTTGGCGAATTGGCAATACCGGCCTGATTACACTTATTGGTTGCTGTCGCTTATTCCCCGATGCAGCGGACTCCGTCATTGAGGGGATGCCTACTCATGCAGAATCGAGTTGATCAACGTCCGATAGGGTACTCCCTTTTCAGCAGCATTGGTCTTGATTTGCGTTAGACCGTGTTTGGAAAAGGCGATTGAAGTGCTGCGCCGCTCGCCGTCGAGCGTCTCGCTCCACGACGTGCGCCACCCTGACAATGTCATCGATCAGGACCAGCAGTTGCTGTTGATGCGCATAGCGATTGCGGCTTGGATGGCCGCGTCTTTCCTCCAACGGTCGTCATCCCGGCCTTGAGCCGGGATCCATGCCAAGCCGCCCGAACCGCCAATCCGTTGACGGACAGGATGGAATAAACGTCGCGGCATGGGTCCCGGCTCAAGGCCGGGATGACGCGGTTTGGATGCCGGCGCCCATCCTGCAAGCGTCGCACCGGCGCCCATCCTCCAGCGTTGTGCCCATCCCGCCGCCTCACCAACTGCCCTGATAAAGTTCGTTCCAGTCCGGGTTCATCGCTTCGATCAGTTCGATCTTCCAGCGGCGCGGCCAGCGCTTGATGGTTTTCTCCCGGGTGATCGCATCGCGGATATCGAAATGCTCCTCGTACCAGACGAGGCGCCGGCAGCCGTGGCGGCTCGCAAAGCCGGGCGTCAGGCCATTCTTGTGCTCGAAGACCCGTTGCGCGAGGTCGCTGGTGACGCCGGTGTAGAGCGTGCCGTTGCGTCGGTTCGCCATGATGTAGACGTGGCCCGCCATGGTGTTGCCTGTCCCGCTCGATCGCCCGCAGGCTACCGGACGAAGCTCGGGCAACGCCAGAGCGTCCAAGTCGTGCCCGCCTAGCCGCGACGTTCAACACGGTCGTCATTTCGACTTCGGCGATTGGCGAGACCGTCCCACATGGTCGTCATCCCGGCCTTGAGCCGGGATCCATTCCAAGCCGCTTTAGCCGCCAATCCGTTGACGGACAGGATGGGAAAATGTCGCGGCATGGGTCCCGGCTCAAGGCCGGGATGACGCGCGGCTTGGATGCCGGCGTCCTTTTCGTCCACGGGGCGCAGGGGCCGCATTCATCCGCGCGATCGTCGGCGAGTAGACGCGACAGCCCAATACGGTCGTCATCCCGGCCTTGAGCCGGGATCCATTCCAAGCCGCATGAGCCGCCAATCCGTCGCCGGAGGAGAGGGAATAAACGTCGCGGCATGGATCCCGGCTCAAGGCCGGGATGACGAAGTTTCTACGCTCGCCCCCTCGACTTCGACGGTGAACAGTGAACCTGCGCCGGCCCGAGAAACCCACCGTCCCGAAAAAACTTATCCCCACCCCTTTCACTCTCCCGCACAATCACTTCACCGCCGGCCCATCCGGAGCCAGTCGAAGGAACGGGCGCGAATGATCGCCGGGATCGTTCGAGGGCCAAAGGGGAGTGATCCCTGGCGGGCGGTGCCGGTTTCGGCCGCTTTCGGAGCGGCGGGAACCGGGCCTGGTGACGGCCGCGCCTGCCTTCCGTTCTGCGGGGAAGGCGGCATGCCGCCGGCCTGGAGGTCGTGCTCCTCCCGGCGGCATCCCACAGCCCGTCCGGTCCTGGCCGAAAGGTCGGGCCGGCAGGCGAATGGTTCGGCGACGCACGGGAACCGAGAGCCCGTGCGTGTCCTTGGCACCCATCGCGCGGAACGCCGGAGGCGGACCGTTTATTACAATCGTTCGGAGGGTTCGCCTCCGGCGTTCCGCCGCTCGTCTCGTCAGAGACGAGACGATTATCTGCCCCGCCCTTAAGCTCCTCGCTAAGCTCGTCGCTGGCGGGGACCCCGAGGACGGAGAACAGAAGAGAAGAGAAGAGAAGAGAAGGGAGGAACAGCCAGTCTCGGGAATGCATACGCCGGCCGTGAACGCGGTGCGGGCGATGACGCTCGCCCCCTCATCCTCACCCCTCCAGCAGCGGCGCCTGACGCAGGGCGGCGAGGTCGGCCGAGCCGGTGCAGAAACAGGCGATGCGCAGCTGCTGGATGATTTGGCGAAAGTGGTCGACGACCGCCTCGGTCGAGCGCTCGGCATAGGGCAGCGAGGCCGCCGCCTGGCCGGCGAGATCGGCGCCGAGCCGGATCGCCCTGGCCGCGTCGAGCCCGTTGCGCACCCCGCCCGAGCCGATGACCAGCGTGTCCGGGCAGGCGGCGCGCACATCGGCGATCGCGCGCGGCGTCGCAATGCCCCAGTCGGAAAACACCAGCGCCGTTTCGCGGGTTCCGGCGTCCGCCGCCCGCTCCGCCTCGACCGCGGCCCAGCTGGTGCCGCCGGCGCCGGCGACGTCGATCGCCTGGACGCCGGCATCGACCAGCCGTCGCGCCAGCCGGCCGGACAGCCCCGCGCCGACTTCCTTGATCACGACCGGAACCGTCAGCGCCCGCGCCAGCCCCTCGATCGCGGCGAAGACGCCGCGCCAGTCGGTATCGCCGCCGGCCTGCACGGCTTCCTGCAGCGGATTGAGATGGACGATCAGCGCGTCGGCGTTGATCATCTCGACGGCGCGGCGGGCCTCGTCGGGACCGTATCCGAGCGCCAGCTGCGCCGCGCCGATATTGCCGAGGATCGGGATGCTCGGGGCCAGGGCGCGCAGCGACCGGTCGAGGCCGCCGGAGCCGCGCCCTTCGAGCGCGATGCGCTGCGAGCCGACGGCAAAGGCGATGCCGAGCGCCTCGGCCGCCTCGGCGAGATGGGCGTTGATCCGGGCCGAACGGGCCGGCCCGCCGGTCATCGAACTGATCAGGAGCGGCGCCTTGAGCCGGCGGCCGAGGAAGGATGTCGACAGATCGACGTCGGCGAGCGCGATCTCGGGCAGCGCCACATGCTCGAAGACGACGCGGTCGAAGCCGTTCGGCGCCCACCGCGCGGCGAGCGCGGGGGCGAGCACGATATCCAGATGATCGCTCTTGCGCGCCTCGATGTCCCCCGAAGGCGCGGCGCCCGGTTGTTCTGCCACGTCTGCCTGTGTCCTGTCAGCGGCGGTGGTCCTGATCGATGTGGTCGCCGCGTCCGATAGTGGCATTTCGTTGCGGCCGGCGTCCACCGAGCGGCGATCCGTCAGCTTCTCGCCAACCGCGCCGCCCGCCGCGCCCGCGCCTCGTCGAGCGCGTCGTGCTTGACCTCAGGCAGGCAGGTGCGCCAGTCGGTGCCGGCGATGGTGACCACCCGGTTGCCGCGAAAATCGGCGTCGGCGGTGATCAGCCCGCGTTCGTCCATGAAGCTGAGAAGGAACCGGCCACGCGACGGCGAATGGCTGCCATAGGCGCGGGCCAGCGCTTCGTCGGACGGGCACTCCACGCCGTCGCGGGCGGCTCTCGCGAGCATCATATAGACGCCCTGCATCTCTTCCGGCAGGTCCGCGGCGCGCCCGACCACCGCCTGCCATGCCTCGTCCTCGGTCTCGACGGAAACGCCGGCCCGGGCCAGCGACAGCCGGCGCCGGAACGCCGCCATGTCGGTTTCGGCGCCGCGCAGCCGCTTCAGCCGGCAATGTGTGAGGAAATCCTGGTAGAGCACAGGCACCGGCCGGAAGGCCGCGTCGGGGTCTTCGAGCATTTCGGCGAAGATCGCGTCGACCGCCCCTGCCCGCTCCTCGGCCGAGCGCGGATCGTCGTCGACCGGCTCATGCCGCTCGGACACCGACGGCGCGGCGGCGACGCGCTCCAGGAGGTCATGGGTCGCGACCGGCGCGTTCGCCGCCTCGGGGCGCTGCGACGGGCTCGCGAAGGGCCGCTGCGGACGCTGGCGCTCGGCCGCCCGGTCCTCTTCGCTGACGGTGAAGATCAGATCCTCCATCGTCTCGCGCGGCGTTTCCGGCAACGGCATCAGGGACGGCCGCCCGCTGCGCCCCGCCGTCTCGACGGCGCCGATCTTGATCGGCACCGGACGCCGCGACAGCGCCGGGCCGAGCGCGACGAAATTGCCGGTTTCCAGATCGCGAAACCGCTCGGCCGCCCGCCGGTCCATGCCGAGCAGGTCGGCGGCGCGCTGCATGTCGATGTCGAGAAAGGTGCGGCCCATCAGGAAGTTCGAGGCCTCGGCCGCGACGTTCTTGGCGAGCTTGGCCAGCCGCTGTGTCGCGATAACGCCGGCAAGCCCACGCTTGCGGCCACGGCACATGAGGTTGGTCATCGCGCCGAGCGAGGCCCGGCGGGCTTCCTCGGAGTGTTCGCCCGCCATCGCCGGTGCGAACAGATGCGCCTCATCGACGGCGATCAGCATCGGATACCAATGGGCGCGGTCGGCGTCGAACAGCCCGTTGAGGAAGGCGGCCGCGCACATCATCTGCACCTCGGCGTCGAGCCCTTCCAGATCGAGCACGACCGAGGCGCGATGCTCCCGGATGCGTCGCGCGATCCGCGTCAGTTCCGCCGGGGTGCGGTTGGCGTGGACGACGACATGGCCGTAGCGCTCGGCCAGCGAGACGAAATCGCCCTCGGGATCGATGATCGCCTGCTGCACCCAGTCGGCGCTGCGTTCCAAAAGACGGCGCAGCAGATGCGACTTGCCCGAACCGGAGTTGCCCTGGACGAGCAGACGCGTCGACAGCAGCTCCTCCAGATCGAGCTCCGCCGGTTCGCCGGTTTGGGTCGTGCCGAGATCGACGGCAATCGTCATGAGGAGTCTTTTCGCCGCAAAGGGTGGTCGTCGAGGATGCCGTGCCGCTCGACTCGGGAGTGCGAACCGGCAGGACGTTCAGGATACCACGCGCCGATGCCGTGGAGTCAGCCGCGCGGCATCATGTCCACAGAATCGCTCAGGCGGCGGTCAGGGTCGGGATCGCGCTGACGTCGACATCGCGCTCGGCATGCCAGGCGTCGTGAGCGGCCTGCATCTGGAGCCACAACCCCGCACCATTTCCAAACAGCTTGCCTAGGCGTACCGCGACGTCTGCCGATACAGGCTTCTTTTCGCGCAGGATGTCGTAGAGTTGCTGACGAGAGATACCGAGCAAGGCAGCGATTTCGGTCTTGGTGCGGCCCGTGGCCGGCAGAACGTCCTCGCGCAGAAGCTCGCCCGGATGGGTCGGACAGCGATTCGGGTCGCGATCTGTGGACATATCCGTCATCGAGATAACCTCAGTGATACTGCTCAAGATCGATACGGCTGGGCTCGGCACCCTCAAACTCAAACGTCAGACACCAAGGCCCGTTGATGTGAATGGTGTACCGGGGCGGATCGAAGCCGTGCAAAGCATGAAAATCAAAGCCCGGAATTTTGAGATCCGCGATAGAGCGCGCCACGTCCAACGCATCGAGGCGACGAAGAATCCGCTTTTGCAAGTCGGGCCGAACTTTCGCGGATTTTCCGGTCGTCCAAAGCTGCTCCAGCGCCTTGCTTTTGAAGTCCTTTATCATCACTCACCGCATCAGGGTGTAACGTAAGCTAAACGCTTACAAACAGCAAGCGGCGGCGGCGTTTTATAGCCACTCGTCGTAGTCCGACACCAGCAGATGCAGCGGGTCCTCGTCCTCCTCGATCTCGGCGAAGCGGCCGATCGGCTCGCGAAAAATGTTGTCGGTGAGATCGTCGTTGACGGTCGAAACCTCGCCGATCAAAACGTCGCCGCCTTCGCCCCAGAAGGCGTGCCAATTGCCGGGAAGCAGCGTTACGCTCTCGCCCGGCGACAGCTTGAGGATGCCGCCTGCGGGAAGCTTGCGGGTGAGGCCGTCGGTGACGACCGTGACCTCGGCGTCCTCATCAACCGACCCGTCCGGCGCGCTCTCGAAGAGTTCCAGCGCCAGCGTCGAGCCGCCGCGATTGATGATGTCCTCGGCCTTCACGATGTGGCGGTGCATCGGCGAGATCTGGTCGTGCCGGGAGATCATGATCTTTTCGGCGTAGAGCATGCCGCGTCCGGCCTGAAGGTCGGTGCTGTCACCGTTGCGGACGGTGAACAGGAACAGGCCCAGCCTGTCGTAATCGCCCTTGGCGTAGTCGGTGACGTCCCAGCCGAGCCGGCGCTCGACGATCGCCGACAGTTCGCTGCGGCGAGTCTTCATCTCGCTGGGCGAGAGATAGGCGAAGGGCGGCATGACATAGCCGAAGGAGCGGATGAATTCGTCGCCTTGGCGAATGATCTCATTGACGCGCGAGCGTTTCATGGCTGACCTCGTTTCGCTGCCGGACCGCTCATCCGACGAGGATGATGCGGCAATCATTGACGTTGGTGTGGGTCGGGCCCGGCACGAACAGGTCGCCCAGACCCTCGAAGAAGCTCGTGGAATCGTTTTGCGCCAGCGCCCCTTCGGCGTCGATACCTGCGGCTTTCGCCCGCGCCAGCGTATCCGGCAGCACGAAAGCACCGGCCGGATCGCTGGCCAGCCCAGTGCCGCCGTCGGTGCCGTCCGTGTCGCCGGATAGCGCTGCGACGCCGGGCTCGCCGTCAAGCGCCACGGCCAGCGCCAGAGCGTATTCCTGGTTCGGCCCGCCGCGCCCCTCGCCGCGGATCGTCACGGTCAGTTCGCCGCCGGACAGGATCGCCAGCCGCTCGCCGCGCGCCTTGGCGTCGAGGGCCAGGCGGGCATGCTCGCGCGCCACCTCCCGCGCTTCGCCCTCGACGTCCGCGCCGAGGCTGTGGACGGTGTAGCCGAGCGCGGTCGCGGCGCTTTCGGCGGCCTCAAGCGAGGCGGCCGGCGTGGCGATGGTCCGGTATTCGCTCGCCGCGAAAATCGGATCGCCGGGCTTCGGCGACTCGTTCGCCGGGTCTTCCAGCGCCGCCCTGCACGATGGCGGCAGGTCTATGCCGCGCTTTGCGATGATCGCCCGCGCCTCGGCGAGCGTCGTCGGATCGGGCACGGTCGGCCCGGACGCAATGACGCTCGGGTCGTCGCCCGGCACGTCCGAGATCGCCAGGGTGAGGAGGCGTGCGTCGCCGCAAGCCTTGGCGAGCCGGCCGCCCTTGATCTTCGACAGGTGCTTGCGCACGCAGTTTATCTCACCGATCCCGGCGCCGCTTCTCAGCAATGCCTTGGTTACGGCCTGCTTGTCGGCGAGGCTGACGCCGTCGGCCGGCAGCAGCCAGTTCGCCGAACCTCCACCCGAGATCAGCGCCAGCACGAGATCGCCCTCGCCGGCCGCCTCGGCAAGCTCGAGAACCCGCGCGGTGGCAGCGAGCCCGTGTTCGTTGGGCAGCGGATGGCCGGCCTCGACGACGGGAATCGGCCCAGCGTCCAGCGCATAGCCGTCGCGGGTGACGGCGATCCCGGTCAGGCGGGCGTCAGGGACAGCGTGGGTGCCGCGATAGTGCGCCACGGCCGCCGCCGCCATCGAAGCCGCCGCCTTGCCCGCAGCGAGGATGACGATCCGTCCGACGGGCGGCTTCGGCAAATGTGCGGCCAGAATGGTCGAAGGGTGCGCGACCGCCACTGCCCGCTCGAAGATCGCGGTGAGATCATCCCGCATCCGTTTTTGGTTCATTTCGCCCCCGCGCTCACTCAATCGCCGCCCCTATAGCAGCCGAGCCATGGGACTGAACAGCGGTGAAAGGGCTTGGCGAAACCCGACATCGCGTGGCGCAGCATTGGGAACGACGGCAAGCGGAGGATGGCAAAATCGTCGTGAGCACCTTCTTACGCGGTGCACGCGGCCTATGTTGGGCGCACACCCGCGTCGCAGGAACAGCCGAAGGCAGCGCCATGTTCGAAGGCTTCGATCCCGTCCTTCTCGCCCGAGTCCAGTTCGGCTTCACCATCGCATTCCACATCATCTTCCCGGCCTTTTCGATCGGGCTTGCCTCCTATCTGGCTGTGCTGGAAGGGTTGTGGCTGGCGACCGGCAAGCCGGTCTACATGGATACCTTCAAGTACTGGGTAAAGATCTTCGCGATCAGCTTCGGCATGGGCGTCGTGTCGGGCATCACCATGAGCTACCAGTTCGGCACCAACTGGTCGGTGTTCTCGGACAAGACGGGCCCGATCCTCGGTCCGATGATGGGCTATGAGGTGCTGTCGGCGTTTTTCCTGGAGGCCGGCTTCCTCGGCATCATGCTGTTCGGCCAGAAGCGGGTCGGCGCAAGATTGCATTTCGCCGCCACGTTCGTCGTCGCACTCGGCACGGTGTTTTCGGCCTTCTGGATCCTGTCGGTCAATTCCTGGATGCACACGCCGACCGGCTACGGGATCAATGCCGTCGGCCAGTTCGTGCCGGAGGACTGGTGGGCGATCGTCTTCAATCCTTCCTTCCCCTACCGCCTCGTCCACATGGTGCTGGCCGCGTATCTGACGACCGCTTTCGTCGTCGGCGCGGTCGGGGCATTCCACCTCCTGCGTAGTCGTTATAACGCCAGCGCTCGGCTGATGTTCTCGATGGCGCTGTGGATGGCAACAGTCGTCGCCCCACTTCAGATCATCGCCGGCGACGAGCACGGCCTCAACACGCTGGAGCATCAGCCGGCCAAGGTCGCTGCCATGGAGGGGCATTTCGAGACCAATGTCGACGGGCCGATGCCGCTGACCCTGTTCGGCATCCCTGACATGGAGGAAGGGAGGACAAAATATGCCGTCGATATCCCCTATCTCGGTTCGCTCATCCTCACCCGGTCGCTCGATGGCACGGTGAAGGGGCTCGACGCCTTCCCGCGCGAGGATTGGCCAGATTCAACCGTCGTATTCTGGTCGTTCCGGACCATGGTCGGCATCGGCTTCGCCATGCTCGGTATCGGGCTGTGGTCGCTGTTTCGCCGGGCTTTCGGCTCGATCTACGAAAGTCCCTGGCTGCAGCGAGCGATGATCGCCATGGGGCCGATGGGCTTCGTCGCCGTCATCGCCGGTTGGATCACCACGGAGGTCGGTCGCCAACCCTTCACCGTCTACGGTCTTCTGCGAACGTCCGAGAGCGTCTCCCCGATCGCGGCGGAGGCGGTCGGGACCTCACTCGTCGCCTTCATCATCGTCTATTTCCTGCTGTTCGGCGCAGGCACCTTCTACATCCTGCGGCTGATGTCGAAGCCCCCGACACCCTTCGAGGAAGAGACGCTGGATCACCCGACCCGGACCGCCGGGCTGGCGTCCTCCGGGCGTCTGGAAGGCGAAGTCGCCGCAGATCCGGCCGAATAGGGAGACGACGATGGACCTTGCGATTCTCTGGGCATTTCTCATCGCCTTCGCCGTGATCGCCTATGTCATTCTCGACGGCTTCGACCTCGGTACCGGCATTCTGTTTCCCCTCCTCGGCCGGACCGAGAACCGGGACACGGCGATGAACACCGTCGCGCCGATCTGGGACGGCAACGAGACCTGGCTGATTCTGGGCGGCGGCGGCCTGTTCGCGGTGTTTCCGCTGGCCTACGCGATCATCATGCCGGCGATCTATGCGCCGATCATCGCCATGCTGCTGGCACTGATCTTCCGGGGCGTCGCCTTCGAATACCGGTTCAAGACCGTGCGCGGCCGCTGGCTCTGGGACGTCTCGTTCTTTCTCGGCTCGTTCGTCGCGGCGCTCAGCCAGGGTATCGCCCTCGGCACCCTGGTGCAGGGGATCGAGGTTTCGGGCCGCGCCTATGCCGGCGGCTGGTTTGACTGGCTGACGCCATTTTCGCTGATGACCGGTGGCGCCGTCGTCATCGGCTACACGCTGCTCGGCGCAACCTGGCTGGTGATGAAGACCGACGGGGAATTGCGCGACATCGCGCGACGCTATGCCTTTTTCGCTGGGGTCGGCACGCTGTTGCTGATGGGCGCGGTCAGCCTGTGGATGCCATTTCTGAAGGAGGAGTTCTACCTGCGCTGGTTCGCTTTCCCGCAGATCCTCTATGTGGCGCCGGTGCCGATCCTCACCGCTCTCGCCGCCTTCAGCCTGTTGCAGTCGCTGGCCGCCGGCAAGGATGTGCGGCCTTTCCTGTCTGCGCTAGCCCTCTTCCTGCTCGCCTTCGTGGGGCTCGGCATCAGCTTCTACCCGAACATTATCCCCCCGGACGTCACCATTTGGGAGGCCGCCGCGCCGGACGCGTCGATGGAATTCCTGCTGGTCGGCGCATCGGTGCTGATCCCGATGATCCTGATCTATACCGGCTATGCCTATTGGGTGTTCCGCGGCAAGGTCCGCCCCGGCGAGGGCTACCATTGAGCCGCGCCCGACTGGGGGCCGGCGATGACGGACCGCTGTGGAAGCGGATCGGCTGGTTCGTCCTCTTGTGGCTCGGCGGCGTCGCGGCGGTGGGCCTCGTGGGCTTGGTGATCCGCAGCGTGCTGATCGGCTGATCAGGCCGCCAGCTTCAGTTCCGGCAGGAAGTCCAGCACCATCGCCATGTCGGCGTCGAACGCTTTGCTCTCGCGCGCCCGCACTGCCTCGTCGGGAAGCCGCAGGATATAGGACGGGTGGATTGTGACCAGCAGTTTGGTCGCCTCGTCGAGGTCGATCAATCGCGAGCGCGTGTCGCGAATGGTCACTGATCTTCCAAGCACCGCCTGCGCCGCCGTCGCGCCAAGGGCAACGATCAGCTTCGGCTTGATCAACTCGCGTTCCAGATCCAGCCACCAGCGGCAGGCTTTCACCTCGCCGGCATCGGGCTTGGCATGGATGCGACGCTTGCCGCGCGGCACGAATTTGAAGTGCTTCACCGCATTGGTGACATAGGCCTGCCGCCGGTCGATGCCGGCTGCAGCGAGCGCCTGATCGAACACCTTTCCGGCCGGGCCGACGAAGGGCTCGTCGGCGATGTCCTCCTGATCGCCCGGCTGCTCGCCGACGAAGATCACCGGCGCATTGTCCGGTCCCTGGCCGAATACCGTCTGGGTCGCCGGCTCCCAGAGCGGGCAAGCCTTGCAGGACCTTGCCACCGCGCGCGCCGCGCGGATGCTGTCGGGTCGCGCGTCGCCCGCTGCGTGATCGAGCGCTGTGCTCGTCTTCGCCATCTGCTCGCGCTCCATCCGTCGCTCATGGGAGAAACTCGGCAGGGTCGGCGCGGTTGCGATCATCCGACGCGCCGCCGCCTCGGCGCCCGCGACAAGCGGCTTGATCAACGCCGTCTCCGGCATGTTGGCCCAATATTTCTTGGGCATTTCCGCCTGCATCGCCTTCACCTTCAGCCGCGCGGGATTAAAGGTCGAGGCGTAATAGGTCAGCCACAGCGCTTCCATGTCGTCGTCCTTGGGACGCATGTCCTTGGTCGCCCCCGGCAGAAATACCAATTCCGCGCCATCCCAGTGGACTGAGCGCTCGGGAGTCATGATCGTCCAGACCATGCCGGCGAAACGCCGGGCGAAGAACGGCGCAGTCAGTTCGACCACGTGGCGGAACGGCTCGAACCAGGCGACATAGTGCTTGCCGCCCTCGCCGTCCTCGACTTCGCGAAAGCGGACGAAGGCCTTCATCTTGTGGCTGTCGCGCCGCACCGCCTTCTCCATGGCGGTGGCGCGCAGGACATCCGGGTCCGACGCGATTTCGAGCAGCTTCCTTTCCGTCTGCAGCCGCCACAGCAGGCGATAGGCGAAGACGAACCGATCGGAATCGGCGTGGCAGAGCAGCTTGCGCGCCAGCTCAGGAAAGGCCTTGGGAACGGTCGGTTGCGGCGCGTCTTGTGGCGCTTCGGGCAAGGGCTCGGCAAACAGGCCGGGTGCTTCATCCCCGACGACGAAGCTCAACGCCTCGGGCGGAATGCTGAGCGCCAGCGCCGTGCGGGCGGCCGGGCGCCAGCCGTCGAAATCCGCAGCAAAGGCAAGGCGAGCGACGAACATCGAAGGCGGCCTCTCGTCCGTTTTCAGGTCAGAACAACGACAGTTGCGCCGCTGATTTTTGCCTCGGCAGGAACGCAGCGCGCAGGCCTTCGCTGTCCGTCGCCGCGCCCGGCGACCAGTCGAGGGCGGTAACGAAGGGCCGGACCTTGGCGATCGACTGGCAGAGCCGGGCAACATCGTCGAGCCTGAGTGTGCGATGGCGGCGGGTCGACAGGATGCGGTTGACCGCGCGAGTTCCAAAACCCGGGACGCGCAACAGCATTTCCCGGTCGGCGCAATTGACGTCGACCGGGAACCGATCGCGGTGCTTCAACGCCCAGGCGAGCTTTGGATCGACGGCGAGATCCAGCATCCCGCCTTCGCCGCCGGAAACGATCTCGCCCCGGTCGAAGCCGTAAAAGCGCATCAGCCAGTCGGCCTGATACAGGCGGTGTTCGCGCATCAGCGGCGGCGGGGAGAGCGGCAGCCGACTGGAGGCGTCGGGGATCGGTGAGAAGGCGGAGTAGTAGACCCGTTTGAGGCGGTAATTGCCGTAGAGATTCTCCGACCGGCCGAGGATGGCATCGTCATCGGAGTTGTCGGCGCCGATGATCATCTGGGTTGACTGGCCGCCGGGCGCGAAGCGTTGCGGCTTCGTTCGGTCCTTTTTCTCACCCTTGTGTTCCTCGATCTTGGCCCGCAGATGGCCCATCGAACGGCGGATGTCGCGCGGCTTCTTTTCCGGTGCGAGTGCCTCTAGCGTCACATCGGTCGGCAGCTCGATATTGATCGACAGGCGGTCGGCGAAGAGCCCCGCCTCCTCGATCAGGGCGGGCGACGCGTCGGGGATCGTCTTCAGATGGATGTAGCCGGCGAAATTTTCCTCCAGCCGCAGCTTTCTGGCGATCCGCACCATCTCCTCCATCGTATAGTCGGAGTTGCGGATGATGCCGGAGGACAGGAACAGGCCCTCGATGTAATTGCGCTTGTAGAACTCCATCGTCAGCGTGACGACTTCCTCGACCGTGAAACGGGCACGGGCCACGTTGGAGGACGAGCGGTTGACGCAATAGACGCAGTCATAGACGCAAAAATTGGTCATCAGGATTTTCAGCAGCGAGATGCACCGCCCGTCGGGCGCATAGGCGTGGCAGATGCCCGACCCCTCGGTCGAGCCGATGCCTTTGCTCTTGGCGGAATCGCGCCGGGTCGAGCCGCTGGACGCGCAGGACGCGTCGTATTTGGCAGCGTCGGAGAGGATCGCGAGCTTGTCGATGAGGGTCGTCTTGGCCATGACGCGGATATAGCGTTCATGGAATGTTCTCGCCAGCAAATTTCCGGATTTCTCGGCGAGGCCCAATGTCGCAGGTTTGCTTACGCGGCTGCCCCGCCGCGTCGATGAGACGAAAAGGCCAGCCAGACGTTCTTGTCCAGCCGGCCGACCTTCAGTCTGACGTCCTGCGTCTGTCAGCCCGCGGATTTGGCCTTGTTCACCGCCCGTTTGGTGACGACCTTGACGAGGTTGGCGCGATAGGCCGACGTGCCGTGCAGGTCCGACACCATGTCGCCCTCGTCGACCGACAGCCCGTCCACGGCCGAGCCGTCGAAATTCGATGACAGCGCCTGTTCAGCGGCTTCCCAGCGGAAGGCGCCGCCCATGCTGGCGCCGGTGATGCCGACCTTCACCTCGCCGCCGCGCTTGGCGACGAAGACGCCGCACATGGCATAGCGCGAGGCCGGGTTGCGGAACTTCTCGTAGGCGCATTGATCCGGCGCCTCGAAGGACACCGCCGTCACGATCTCGTTCTCCTCCAGCGCTGTCTCGAACAGGCCGAGGAAGAAGTCGTCGGCCGCGATCTCGCGCTTGTTGGTGTGGATCGTCCCACCCAGCGCCTTCAGGGCGGCGGGATAATCCGCCGCCGGATCGTTATTCGCCACCGAGCCGCCGATCGTGCCCATGTGGCGCACCGCGATATCGCCGATCAGGCCGGCGAGATCGGCGAAGCCATGGCAGGCGGCTTTCAGCCCGTCATGGGCGGCGATCTCGCCATGGGTCATGCCGCCGCCGATCTTGATCGACTTGCCGTTGACCGTAATGCCCTTGAGTTCGGCGATATGGCGCAGATCGACAAGGTCGCTCGGCGCGGCGAGCCGCTGCTTCATGGTCGCGATCAGCGTCATGCCGCCAGAGAGGAATTTTCCCTCGCCGCCGGATTCACCGACCAGCTTGACGGCCTCGTCGATCGACGTGGGGCGGTGATAAGTGGTCTCGTACATCGGTTCTGCTCCCTCTGGCGCCGGGTCCGGAAATCGCGGAAGGACCGCGCGGCGCGATGGTTCGGATAGAAACGGGGCCAGGCAGCCCCTAAAATTCTCCCGGCGGCCCTTTTTCGCGGCCACCGGGCAAAGTTCGTCTGCTCGGTCAGGCGACCGCGTTGAGCGCCTTCCAGACCTTTTGCGGCGTCGCCGGCATGCTCAGATCGTTGTTGCCGATCGCGTCGGTAATGGCGTTGATCACCGCCGGCGGCGAGCCGATCGCGCCGGCCTCGCCGCAGCCCTTCATGCCGAGCGGGTTGCCGGGACACAGGGTCTCGTTGGTAGAAACCTGGAACATCGGAAGGTCCCACGCCCGCGGCATGGCGTAGTCCATGTAGGACGCCGTCAGCAGCTGGCCGGTGTCGTCATAATGGGCGCCTTCCAGAAGCGCCTGGCCGATGCCCTGGGCGAGACCGCCATGGACCTGACCCTCGACGATCATCGGGTTGATCACCCGACCGAAATCGTCGGCGGCGACGAACTGGATGATCTCGGTCGTTCCGGTATCAGGGTCGACCTCGACCTCGCAGATGTAGCAGCCGGCCGGGAAGGTGAAGTTGGTCGGATCGTAGAACGCCCCTTCCTTCAGGCCGGGCTCCATTCCTTCGGGGAGATTGTGGCCGGTATAGGCGCCGAGACAGACCTCGTGCCAGGCCAGCTTCTTGTCGGTGCCTGCGACCTTCACCTCGCCATTCTCGATGACGATGTCGCCCTCGTCGGCCTCCAGAACGTGCGCTGCGATCTTCTTGGCCTTGGCCTCGACCTTGTCGAGCGCCTTGTGGATCGCCGACATGCCGACCGCGCCGGAGCGCGAGCCGTAGGTGCCCATGCCGAACTGCACCTTGTCGGTGTCGCCATGAATGACCTGGACGTTGTCGACCGGCAGGCCGAAGCGTTCGGCCACCAACTGGGCGAAGGTCGTCTCATGGCCCTGGCCGTGACTATGCGAGCCAGTGAGGATTTCGACCGTGCCGACCGGATTGACCCGAACCTCGGCCGATTCCCAAAGGCCGACGCCGGCACCGAGCGAGCCGACCGCCTTCGATGGCGCGATGCCGCAGGCTTCGATGTAGCAGCTCATGCCGAGGCCGCGCAGCTTGCCGCGCTGCTTGGCCTCCGCCCGCCGTTTCTCGAAGCCGGCGACGTCGGCGGCCTGCATGCCGGCGTCCAGCGTCGCGTCGAAGTCGCCCGCGTCATACGCCATGATCACCGGCGTCTGGTGCGGGAAGGAGCGGATGAAGTTCTTGCGGCGCAGTTCCGCCGGCGAGATGCCGAGTTCGCGCGCCGCCGTCTCCACCGTTCGCTCGATGACGAAGGTCGCCTCAGGACGCCCGGCGCCGCGATAGGCGTCGACGGGCACGGTGTTGGTGTAGACCGCCCGGACATTGGCGTGGATTGCCGGGATATCGTACTGGCCGGAGAGCAGCGTCGCGTAGAGATAGGTCGGGGTCGCCGACGAGAACAGCGACATGTAGGCGCCGAGATTGGCGATCGTGTCGACCTTGAGACCAAGGATCTTGTGGTCGGCGTCTAGCGCCATCTCCACCTCGGTGACGTGGTCACGGCCGTGTGCGTCGGTCAGAAACGCCTCGGTGCGATCCGAGGTCCACTTGACCGGAACGCCGGTGCGCTTGGACGCCCACAGGCAAACGATCTCTTCGGGGTAGATGTAGATCTTGGAGCCGAAACCGCCGCCGACGTCAGGTGCGATCACCCGCAGCTTGTGTTCCGGCGCGACGTTGTAGAACGCGCTCATCACCAGCCGGGCGACATGCGGGTTCTGCGAGGTGGTCCAGCAGGTGTAGTGCTCTTCCGCCGGATCGTAGACACCGAGCGCGGCGCGCGGCTCCATCGGATTGGGAACCAGGCGGTTGTTGACGATGTGCAGCTTGGTCACATGAGCGGCCCCGGAAAACGCCGCGTCCGTCGCCGCCTTGTCGCCGAGTTCCCAATCGAAAATTAGATTGCCCGGCGCTTCGGGATGAAGCTGCGGCGCACCATCCTTCAGCGCTTCCACGGCGCTGACGACGGCCGGAAGCTCGTCATAAGAGACCTCCACGGCCTCGGCTGCGTCACGGGCCTGCAACTGCGTGTCGGCGACGACGACGGCAATCGGCTGCCCGACATGGCGCACGGTGCCGACGGCGAGCGCCGGCCAGGCGCCCATCTTCATCGGCGTGCCGTCCTTGGACGACACCCCCCAGCCACAGATCAGATTGCCGATCCCGTCGCCCTGCAACTGTTCGCCGGTGAGGATGCCGATCACGCCCGGCATGGAAGCCGCCGCGGCCGAATCGATGCCGGTGATCCTGGCGTGCCCATGGGGCGATCGCACGAATGCCGCGTATTTCATGCCGGGGACCGTCATGTCGTCCACGTAATGCCCGCGACCGGTGATGAACCGCCGGTCCTCCTTGCGCAAAACCTTTGCGCCGATGCCTTCAACACCCATCGTCGAAACCTCCCAGTATTCGAAATCGCAGCGGAACCGCCTCGAGGCGTCCGCGTCCGTGTCTCAATCGCCTTGCCGGTCCAAAGACCCTTGCTTCCGAGCTATTCGGCAGCGACCTGTTGCGGCTGCGCGGCCCCGGCCGCAGCAAGGATCGCCTTGACGATGTTGTGGTAGCCGGTGCAGCGGCAGATGTTCCCCTCAAGACCATCGCGCACGGCCTTCTCGTCCAGCGCGCTGCCGTGCTGCCGGATCAGATCGACCGCCGTCATGATCATGCCCGGGGTGCAGTAGCCGCATTGCAGCCCGTGATGCTCGCGGAAAGCAGCCTGGACCGGGTGCAACTCGGTGCCGTTCGCCAACCCCTCGATGGTCAGGACATCCGAACCGGACGTCTGTACAGCGAGCATCGTGCAGGACTTCACCGCCTTGCCATTGACGTGGACGACGCAGGCGCCGCATTGCGACGTGTCGCAGCCGACATGGGTGCCGGTCAGGCCCAGATTCTCGCGCAGGAACTGCACCAGAAGCGTGCGGTCCTCGACCACGCCCTTCATCTCGCGCCCGTTCACCGTCATCGTCACTTCAGTCATCAAAGTCCTCCCGGATACAGACGGTCTGCCGCATCAGCCACGCGGCGGGCCGTTGAAATGAATTGCGCACTCTAGAGCGCCCAGCGTCCATCGGACGCGTAAAGGACGTTCTAACACTATGATCGCGCATCGGAATGATCCAAAAACCGGCTTTCACTTTTGGTCCGATGCTTGGGGGCGAGTGTCACTGCGTCGCAGCGAGAGTGCCCTTTGCGGGGAACCGCTTCAAGGGTTTTTCAGAACCAACCCAAAAAACGACGCCGGGACCAGCGTTCCGGAACAGCCCTCCGCAACGGGATGGAATGCGTTTTGACCGCCGGTGACGAACGGTCGGTGGTCGCCGGCCAGCCTCCGCACAGGCCGGGTGCGGCGGGTTGTCTCGGGGCGACGGCGAATCTGTGTCCGGTTCGGCACAAACGGCCGGTGTAATCGCATCGGAACACCGGCAACCGCTGGTTAACAGTTGTTATCCAAGCCATTTCCGCCAATGCTAAAAGGCAACTCAGTGGGAGGAGTTCGGCTGCGCGTGATCGTCGTCGCCGACGTCCCGAAATCGATGACGTGTGTTGTCTCGCCGATCTCAAGGCGAGCGTGTGTGGCGACGGGAAGCGAGCGACTTGCAGTATAGGTTCCTACCCTTCGCCAGGCTGGCAATGATGGTCATCGGCTCCGGCCTGCTCGCCGCATCACCGCACCCCGCCGCAGCCTTCGAAATCTTTGGCCTGACCTTCTTCGAAGACGAAAACGCCGCGTCCGATCCTGTGCTCGACCCGATCAACTACACCGTCACGCTCACGGTCGCACCGACAGTGGATGACGACGGTACGGTGGAGGAGGATCTGCGCGACGCCTCCACCCTCATCGCCGACGAAGCGGACCCGGTGTCCGGCTCGCTCGGGCTGCTCTCAAAGGCGAAGACCGACCGCAAGCGGCTGGTGGCCACCCTGTTCGAGAATGCCCGCTATGACGGGCTGGTCGACATCTTCATCGAAGGCCGCGATATCGCAGATTTGCCGCCCGACGCGACCTTCACGTCTCGGCCCGTCCCGGTGTCGATCCGCGTCCGCCCCGGCCCTTTCTACACGCTCGGCCGTGTGGCGATTTCCACCCAGGGCGTTCCCTTCGATGCGGCGGAATACAACCTCACTCCGGGGAGTTCGGCGCGTTCCGTCGAGCTCCTGAAAGGTGAAGCCAAGCTTCTCAAGGATCTCCGCGACCAGGGCCGGCCGTTCGTGGCGGTCACCGGGCGCGAGATCGTCGCCGACGCCAAGACCGATCGGCTCGACTATTCGATCGCCATCGCGCCCGGCAATCCGGTGCCGTTCGGCGAAACCTGGGTCGCGGGGGCCGAAGACGTCGATCCGGGCTTCATCGCCTATATGGCGGGCGTCAAGGCTGGCGAGGTCTTCTCTCCGGAAGAACTCGCCGCGGCGCGCGATCGCCTCCTCAAGCTCGGCGTCTTCTCCAGCGTCACGGTGAGGGAGGCCAAGGCGCAGCAACCCGACGGAACGCTTCCCGTCCAGGTCGAGGTCGGCGAACGTAAATTCGGCTTCTACGGCATCGGCGCGACCTATTCGAACACCGAAGGCGCTGGCGCCTCCGGCTATGTCGGCCACCGCAACCTGTTCGGGCGGGCCGAAAGCATCCGGCTCGACGCATCCATCTCGCGCATCGGGGCGACCGCGATATCCAGCCAGGGCCGCAAGACCGACGGCGCCGACTATGCCGCCTCTCTGGTCTTCAAGAAGCCCGGCGTGCTCGGTCCGGAATCGGTCTATGTCGGCTCGATCGAGGCCAAGCGCGAACACCCGCTCGCCTATGATCGCGATTCCTTCGCGGTCACCAGCGGTGTCGAGTACGAGATCGACCGGAACCAGACTGTCGTCGCCACCGTCCGGGGCGAATACGAGGAGATCACCGACTATCTGGGGACGCGGGAGTATCTGCTGACCTCGGTTCCGATCAGCTACACGTTCGACAATCGCGACAACGAGCTCAACCCGACAGAGGGCCTTTTCGCCAAGGCGCTTGTCGAGCCAACCTACGGCTTCAACACCCAAACGCCCTTCGTGAAGACCCGCCTCGATGCGTCGAGCTATCTGTCGCTGTCGGACAGCGACCGCTTCATCCTTGCCGGGCGCGTCGCCTATGGCACGATCTTCGGCGCGGATCTTCTCGACATCCCGAACGACCGGCGGTTCTACGCCGGCGGCGGCGGTTCGGTGCGCGGCTACGAATTCCAGTCCGTCGGCCCGTATTTTCCGTCTGCCGTGCCCCCGGGGTCGGGGTTCAATCCTGATTTCGTCGACACGCCGACCGGCGGCCTGTCGCTGTTCGAAGCCTCGGCCGAGGTCCGCATCGGCGTGACGGAAAGCATCCAGATCGTTCCCTTCGTCGATGTCGGGACCGTCTCGGACGATCTCGTGCCCGATTTTTCCAACTTCAAGGTCGGCGCCGGCGTCGGCGCCCGCTACATCACCAGCTTCGGCCCGATCCGCTTCGACGTGGCGATCCCGCTCGACCCTGGCCCGCGCGATGCGAACTTCCAGTTTTATGCCGGCATCGGGCAAGCCTTCTGATGCGCAAGTTCAACCCCGTCCCCCCGCTCGCCGCCACAGTCGTCGTCGGCGTCGCCGCCGCCTTCCTGGCGAGCCGTCCCGCTCCGGCGCAGCAGTTCCTGGCCAACCAGATCGAGAGCTTCCTTTCCTCCGACACGATGACGGTCGAGATCGAGGGGCTGTCCGGCGCATTGACCGGTGACATCCGGATCGAGAGCCTGAGGGTCTCTGATCCGCAGGGCATCTTCCTGACGGGAAAGAATCTGGCGATGGACTGGTCGCCGCTCGCGCTCGTGCGCTCGAACGTATCGATCGAGAACCTCACCGCAGGCCAGATCGTCCTGGAACGGCTTCCGGCGGATCAGCCGACAAGCGAGGCGGATCAGGGCGGCGGCTTCTCGCTGCCGTCGATCACGGCCGACATCCGCAATCTCGCCATCGACGAATTCGTGCTTGGGGAAGCGCTTGCCGGCGTTCGCGCCCGACTGAAGGCTAGCGCCAGCCTGACGCTCGCCGACGATCCAACCAAGCTCGACGTCAAGGCCAATATCGACCGACTGGACCAGCCGGGCCAGATCGCCCTCGACGTGTCCTACGCGCCGGATCAAAACCAGCTCGCGATCGACGTGAAAGCGAGCGAGCCGGCCGGCGGACTGGTGGCGACGCTTCTCGACATTCCGGACCGGCCGGCGGTCAATCTCGTCGTCAACGGCTCGGGGCCGCTCTCCGACTTCATGGCCAACGGCCAGCTCACAGTCGGCGGCGAACAGGCGGCAACGCTGACCGCGCGGGTCAACGACGTCGCCGACGGGCGCCGCCTCGCCGCCTCCCTCAATGTCGCGGCCGAGCGCTTCGTGCCCCAGCAATATTCCCAATATGTCGCCGGCGGAGCCGGTCTCGATCTGCAAGCGGTTCTGCGCGCCGACGGTACCTATCTCATCGAACAGGGCGATCTCGCCTCCGAGGCCCTGGCCTTGCAGACCAAGGGCGTTCTCGATCTGGGCGGGGCCGGCAACGATCTGACGCTCGCCGTCGCTTCGCGAGACGGCAGCCCGATCGCCCTTTCCTTCGGGACGCCGCCGGACATCACCGGCCTTCAAGTCACCCGCCTCGACGGCACGGTGCGCGGAGCCTTCACGGCTGCTGCCGTAGGCCTCTCCGCCAAGCTGCAGCGTGCGGGCTACGGCGACTACGTCGCGCAGGGCGTCAGCCTCGATGCCAGCAGCCCCGGCTTCGACCTCACTCGCCTGAAAGGGCCGCTCGCCGTCGAAGCGACGGCCCAGGCGATCGAGGCGCCTGAGGGAATCGCCGAGCGATTCCTCAACGGCCCGCTGAAGATCGCCGCCAACGGCGCGCTGACCGAAAACGGCTTCGTCTTCGAGCCGAGCGAGGCGACCACCGACGTCGCGACGCTGAACCTCGAAGGCACAGCCGCGCTGAATTTCGCGGTCTTCGACCTGAATTTGCGCTCACGCTTCCAGACCGCGGCGCTGTCGGCGGCGGCGATCCCGCTGGCGGGCGAAGAACTGTCCGTCGCCGGGCAATTCACCCGCGCCGCCGACGGAGCGATCAACGCGCAGAAACTCGCCGTGACCGGCGCAGGCCTGCAGATCACCGGTAATGCTGGCCTGATGGACGGCGAGGTCTCGGCCGACATCCAGGGCACGCTGGAAGACACGCAATCCGTCAACTCGGTATTTGCCGGCGCGGCGGAACTGCGGCTTGTCGCCAAGGGGCCGGTCGAAAAACCCGACGTCGATCTGACGCTGTCGGGCAACGGCCTGTCGATCAACGGCCGCGAACTCGCGGACCTCAAGGTCGAGGTGCGCGGCACGCTGAACCCCGCCTCACCGGCCGGCTTCGTCAACATCACCGGAACCCTAGACGGCCAGCCGCTGTCCGGCAGCGCCAAGGTCGAGACCCTCGACAACGGCGACCGCCGCATCACCGATTTGGCGATCCGGCAAGGGCCGAACGCGGTGACCGGCGATCTCATGCTGACCGACGCCTTCGCGCCGGTCGGCACACTGACCGTCGCCATCGACGATATCGGCCCGCTGGCGGCGCTGGGCGGGCAGAAGGCCGCTGGCGATGTGAAGGGAACAGTAGAACTGTCGGTCGATGCGCAGAAAACGCCGGTCGCGGCGCCCGATCTCACGTCGCGCAGCCTGACGGTCGCTGGCACCACGCTCCAGGGGGCTCTCATCGACCTGTCGGTCAAGGATTATCTCGGCATCCCGAAGCCGACAGGTCGGGTGACCGCGGAAGCGATCGATGCAGCCGGGGTGGCCGTGCGTAAGCTTGCCCTCGCCTTCGCCGAGGAGCAGGGCGGCACCGGCGTGACGGCAAATGCGACAGTCAACGACGCGCCGATCGAACTGGCCGGCACCGCCCAATTCGAGCCGGACGCGATGCTGCTGACGCTCTCGCGCCTCACCGCGGATATCCCGAATGCCGCTGTCAACCTGCGCGACGCGGCGGCGGTGCGGATCGCCAACGGCACGACGGTGCTCGACGGCTTCGTGCTGACCGTTGGCTCCGGCTCAATCGTTCTGGAAGGTTCGTCCGGCGAGGTCCTCGATCTTGGATTGCGCCTCGACAGCGTTCCGGCAGCCGTGGCCAACCTTTTCGTCTCCGGCCTGGAGGCAGAGGGCACGCTCTCCGGGACGGCGACCGTCACCGGTGCGCCGGCGAACCCCGACGCCGCTTTCGCGCTCACCGGCCGCGAGTTGTCGACCGCGCAGGTGCGAGCAGCCCGAATCCCGCCGATCGCACTCGACGCGACCGGCCGCTACGCCGACAGCACACTCACCTTGCAAACCGCCACGCTCGATCTCGGCGAGGGGTCGCTGCAGGCCTCCGGCACGATCGGCGAGACGCTGGACTTGCGGGCCGAGCTTGCAAATCTTCCGGTGGCACTGGCGAATGATTTCGTCGATGGTCTCGACGCGTCCGGGACGATCTCCGGCAGCGCCGTCGTCAACGGTACCCGCACCGACCCGGTCGCGGTTTTTGATCTTGCCGGCACCGGCATCACCGCGGCACAGGTCGCAGCGGCCGGAATCGAGCCGCTGACGCTCGACGTCGCAGGCCGCTATGCCGGCGGGACGGCGAAGCTCGATCGGGCCAGTCTCGTGGTCGGCTCCGGCTCGCTCGAAGCCTCCGGCACGATCGGGGAAAATCTCGACCTGGCGCTGGCGATGAACAATCTGCCCGTCGCCCTCGCAAACGGTTTCGTGCCCGATCTCGACGCGTCCGGCACGATCTCCGGGACGGCGACCGCGACCGGCTCGCTCACCGAGCCCAACGCCATTTTCGACCTGTCGGGCGCCGGAATCACGACGGGCGCGATCACACGCTCCGGCGTCGCACCGCTTGCGCTTCGGCTCGCGGGCCGCTTTGCCGACGGGACGGCGTCGCTCGAAACCGCCGTGCTCAATGTCGGCGAGGGCTCGCTGCGTGCTTCCGGCAAGGTGGGCCGCGAACTCGACCTTGACCTGACGATGAACAGCATTCCGGTCGGGCTCGCCAACGGCTTCGTACCCAACCTCAAAGCCTCCGGAACGATCTCGGGAACCGCGACGGCGTCCGGCATGCTCGACGACCCCAGCGCCGAATTCTCGCTGTCGGGTTCCGGTATCACCGCGCCGGCGATCGCCCAGAGCGGCATCGAACCACTCGACCTGACGGCGTCCGGTCGCCTTGCCGAGGGCACGTTGAACCTCGTCGAAGCCAAGATGACGGTCGGCTCCGGTTCGCTTACCGCCAGCGGCACGGTCGGCGAAACGCTCGACCTCAACATCGTCGCCAACGAAATCCCTGTGGGTCTTGCCAATGGTTTCGCGCCGGATCTCGGCGCGACGGGCACGATCTCGGGCACGGCCACAGCGACCGGTTCCCTTTCCGACCCGCAGGCGCGTTTCGATCTGGCCGGCACTGGCATCACCACCCGGCAGATCGCCCAGTCCGGTGTCGCGCCGCTCAGTCTCGACGTGTCCGGCACCTACGCCGACGGCACTGCATCGATCGCGGCCGCGGACGTCCGGGTCGGCGACGGTACGCTCAAGGCCACCGGCACCATCGGCGAGGCGCTCGATCTCAAGATCGCGGCCAACCGGATTCCAGCTGGCCTGGCGAACGGCTTCGTCGATGGACTCGGCGCCACGGGCATGCTGTCCGGCACCGCGACGGCAACCGGCTCCCTCTCGGACCCGCGTGCCACGTTCGATCTCACCGGATCCGGCATCACCACGCGGCAGATCGCCCAATCGGGCGTCGCGCCGCTGAGCCTGGAGGCGTCCGGCACCTATGCGAACAGGACGGCGACGATCGGCACCGCCGACATTCGCGTCGGCAGCGGCTCGCTCGTCGCGTCGGGAACGGTCGGGCGGACGCTCAATCTGGATGTGGCCCTGAACCAGGTTCCGGTCGGTCTCGCCAATGGCTTCGTCGATGGGCTTGGCGCGCAAGGAACCGTATCGGGAACCGCGTCCGCGACAGGATCGATTTCCGACCCCGACGCACGGTTCGATATTTCGGCTTCGAATGTGTCGGTCGCGCAAAGCCGCAGCGCCGGCGCGCCGCCGATCGACGCCACCGCGGCGGGGACCTATGCGGGCGGAACCCTCCGCCTCCAGACCGCAACCGCCAATGTCGGCGGCGGCACTGTTCAGGTGACCGGCACAGCCAGCCAGACCGCGCTCGACCTCGATGTCGCCCTCCGCAACCTGCCGGCCTCGATTGCCGCCGCGGCTGCGCCCGGAATCGCGCCGCAGGGAACGATCAACGGAACCGTTCGCACCTCCGGGTCGCCCTCCAATCCGTCGGTCACCTACGACCTCAGCGGCTCCGGCCTCTCCATCCAGCAGACACGGGACGCCGGCGTCGGCGCACTCACCGTCTCCGCCAATGGCCAGTTCGCGAACCAAAGAGTTACGACGACGGCCAATCTGTCCGGCAGCGGCGTCGATTTGGCGGTTTCCGGCTCGGTGAATATCGCCGGCACGCCGCAGCTCGACCTGTCGTTGAATGGCACCGCGCCGCTGTCGCTGGCCAACCGCATCCTGGCCGAGGGTGGCCGCTCGATCCAAGGCAACGTGCAGTTGAGTGCGCGGGTGACCGGCCCTGCCAGCCAGCCGAACGTCGTCGGAACCCTTTCGACCTCGGGCGCGAGGCTGGTCGACACGGGCCTGAACCTCGCCATCAACGACATCGCGGCGACGATTTCCCTCAACGGCCAAACCGCGACGATCCAATCCTTCAACGCCTCGCTCTCTTCCGGCGGGACGCTGTCGATCTCCGGTTCGGTCGGCCTCGCCAACGGGTTCCCGGCCGACATCGCGATCCGGCTCGTCGCTGGTCGTTACAATGACGGCGAACTCGTCGCCGCGCAGCTAAGCGCCGACCTCACACTGACCGGTCCGCTGGCCGGCACGCCGCTGCTCTCCGGGACCATCAACGCCAATGAAATCAACGTCCTGATTCCCGACAAGCTGCCCGGCTCTCTGGCCCGGATCGACGTGACCCATCGCAACGCCAAGCCGGCCGTCTACGAGCAGCAGCGCGAGATCGACCCGAACCAGGGCGCCGGCGCCCAGCGCAGCGGCATCAACTTCAACCTGACCTTCAATGCACCGTCGCGGGTGTTCGTGCGCGGTCGCGGCCTCGACGTCGAACTCGGCGGTTCGATCGTCATCACGGGCTCGGCCGCGGCGCCGCGTATCGTCGGTGGATTCGAATTGCAGCGCGGTCGGTTCGTGATCCTCGGCAAGCGCCTCGACTTCGATCGTGGCCGGCTCACCTTCACCGGCAGCCTGGTTCCGGTCCTCGACCTGGTCGCCAGGTCGGAAGCGGGCGAAACCACGGTATTCATCGCCGTGACCGGCCCCGCCAACGATCCGAGCTTCACCTTTTCCTCGACGCCCCTCCTGCCCCAGGACGAGGTGCTGGCGCGGCTGATCTTCAATCAGGGCACGTCGGATCTTTCGCCGCTGCAGATCGCCCAACTGGCGGAACTTGCCGCATCGCTCGCCGGCATTGGCGGGTCGAGCGGCCTGCTCGACAATCTGCGCTCGCAGATCGGCGTCGACGACCTCGACATCAAGACGACGAAGGATGGCCAGACGGCCGTCGGCGTCGGCAAATATCTCAACGAGAACACCTATCTTGGCGTCGATTCGACCGGACGGGTAGCGATCGACCTCGATCTCGGCTCAGGGCTCAAGGCGCGCGGCGCGGTCACTGCGGAAGGTGGCGGCGAAGTCGGCATCTTCTATGAAGGTGAGTTCTGACCTCGAGGGCCTCGTCCCGATCAGCGAATGCCGCGTTTGTACCACCGGGCTCTTGCGCCGCACGGCCGCGAATTTTTCCTGAACCTTCCGGGGTGCCGGCCGTTCTCAAGAGACGGCGAGCAGGCGGCCCCTTCGTGGAGGTTCGACCTCGGGCACCCAATCAGCGGCAGGAGACCGAGATGATGTATTCCAGCAAATTCGACCATCCCAAGCATGGGACCTACGCGAATCCTCAAGACGTTCTGAAAGACGACAATCTGTCGGAATCCGAAAAGCAGGCAGTGCTGGAGGAATGGGCTGCATCGCTCAAGCATATCCTCCACAACGAGCCGGACGCGCCGCAGGTGAAGGCGACCAAGGAATCGCTGGACGAAGCGATCGAACGGCTCGCGGCTGGTCGAACATAAGCGGCGCCAAACTGACGCCGACGTTATCGGTTCGTGGGTAATCAGTCTGAATGGACAGTGCCTTCCGGGCTTGCAATGTATGCGCCGGACCGGCATCTGCAGATACTGCGGGAGCGCGCCGGGTGCCCAGGCACTTTCGGCATTTCACTTCACAACCCAGGTTGCGCCCGGGCGGCAAGCTCGGCATGCCGACGGGGCACGGAAGAAGAGGGGGCTGATCATGCCGACAAGCATCAATCCGGCGACGGGCGAGACCATCGAAAAATTCGCCGAGCACACCGATCAGGACATCGATCGCGCGCTTGCCAACGCCGACAGCGCTTTTCGCGACTGGCGCACGTCGTCCTACTCCCGCCGGGCCGAGGTGTTGCTGCGAGCGGCCGATGAACTCGAACGTCGAAAAGACGAACTCGCCCGCATCGCGACGCGCGAAATGGGCAAGCGGTTGAAGGAAGCCGTGGCCGAGGTCGAAAAATGCGCCACGGCCTGCCGCTACTACGCCGAAGAAGGCGAAAAGCTTCTCGCCGACGACCATCGCTCGGGGCCGGCGAAGAAGAATTTCGTGGCCTATCTGCCGATCGGGCCGGTGCTCGCGGTGATGCCGTGGAACTTCCCCTACTGGCAGTGCTTCCGATTCGCCGCGCCGGCGATCATGGCCGGCAATGTCGGCATCCTGAAACACGCCTCCAACGTCAGCCAATGCGCGCTTGAGATCGAGAAAATCTTTCTGGACGCGGACGCGCCACAGGGCGTGTTCCAGACGCTGCTGATTTCCTCCGGCAAGGTCGAACGCATTCTCAAGGACAACCGGATTCGCGCCGCCACGCTCACCGGCAGCGAGGGCGCGGGATCGGCCGTCGCCGCGACGGCCGGCTCGCAGATCAAGACGACGGTGCTCGAACTCGGCGGTTCCGACCCGTTCATCGTCATGCCCTCGGCCGACATCGAAAAGGCGGTCGATGTCGGGGTGACGGCCCGGATGCAGAACAGCGGCCAGAGCTGCATCGCCGCCAAGCGCTTCATCGTGCATGAGGATGTCTATGACGACTATCTCGGCCGCTATCAGGAGAAGGTCGAAGCCATCAAGCTCGGCGATCCGATGGCCGACGACACCGGCATGGGCCCGCTCGCCATGAAGGCCGGCGTCGAGGACATCGACGACCAGATCGCGCGCTCGACGAAGGTCGGCGCCAAGCTGGTTACCGGCGGCAGCGCGCCGGAGGGACCGGGCTACTTCTTCCAGCCCTCGATCCTGGCGGACGTTCCAGAGGCGGCCCCCGCCTATCGCGAGGAATTGTTCGGCCCCTGCGCGATCTTCTTTAAGGTGCGGTCTATCGACGCAGCCATCGCACTCGCCAACGATTCCGAATTCGGGCTTGGCGGCTCGGTCTGGACCAACGAGGCGAAGGAGCAGGAGCGTTTCGTCCGCGACCTCGACCAGGGCGGCACCCATATCAACCGCATGACCGCCTCCGATTCGCGCCTCCCCTTCGGCGGCGTCAAAAAATCCGGCTATGGGCGCGAACTCTCCCATGAGGGCATTCACGCGTTCATGAACGCAAAGACCGTGACAATCGACTGACCTTGCGGGAGGCCGCCATTCGAATGACGGTCTCCCGCTCCAATTCAGATGCAGACGACCTGCTCCGCAGTCAGGCAAACAGCCACGAACCCAACTGGCACTGTCGATGATTTGTGTTGCAGATTTCCCCACTGCCCGAAAATGCGTCACTTTTCCACAGGCAGATCGTTTGCCTCTCATGCGCAACCCGCTTAAAAATCCCGGCCCAGGCGGGGATCGGGGGCTCGGCAAAACACACACGGCGGATTGCAGCCAGAATGAGCCAACCTAACAATCGCAACACCCCGAACGACGACCGCGGCGAACTCGCCATTATCGCAACAACGGCGCTGTCACGCGGAATCCGCCAGTTGTTCGCCGACGATCCCGAGCGATTCGCGCGCTTTTCCGCGCGTCTCGGCGACGTCGTTCTCGATTATTCGAAGACCGCCATCGACGCTAAAGCGCGCGCCGCGCTACTCGACCTGGCCCGAGAGCGCGGGGTCGAGGCACGAAGGGACGCGATGTTTGCCGGCGAGCGGATCAACGAGACAGAGGACCGCTCGGTTCTCCATGTCGCGCTCAGGGGCGAGCCCAAGGATGGCTATAGAGCGGACGGCGAGCCGGTCAGCGGCGCGATCGAAGACGTGCTGCGCGCGATGGGCGCCTTCGCCGAGCGCATCCGCAACGGCGAGGTCCGCGGAGCGCACGACGGCGCCATCACCGACGTCGTCAATATCGGCATCGGCGGCTCCGATCTCGGCCCGGCCATGGCGACTCTCGCGCTCGCGCCCTATCACGACGGTCCGCGCATCCATTTCGTCTCGAATGTCGATGGCGCCCACATCGCCGATACGCTCAAGAACCTCGATCCGGCGACGACGCTGATCATCGTCGCCTCGAAGACCTTCACCACCATCGAGACGATGACCAATGCCGACACGGCGCGGCGCTGGCTCGTCGCCGCGCTCGGCGAGGCGGCGGTGGCCGAGCAGTTTGCCGCCGTTTCCACCGCCCTCGACAAGGTCGCGAGTTTCGGCATCCCCGAGGATCGCATCTTCGGCTTCTGGGACTGGGTCGGCGGACGCTATTCGATCTGGTCGGCGATCGGCCTGCCGCTGATGATCGCCATCGGCGCACAGCGCTTCCGCGAATTTCTCGCCGGCGCACGCGATGTCGACCAGCACTTCAAGACTGCCCCGCTTGGCGAGAATCTTCCCGTTTTGCTCGGCCTCGTCGGCTATTGGCACCGCGCGGTCTGCCACTATCCGACGCGGGCGATCATTCCCTACGATCAGCGGCTCACCCGCTTTCCGGCCTATCTCCAGCAGCTCGACATGGAATCGAACGGCAAGCGGGTGGGACTCGACGGCCAGCCGGTCGCGGTCAGCGGGCCGGTCGTCTGGGGCGAGCCGGGGACGAACGGGCAGCACGCGTTTTTCCAGCTCCTGCATCAAGGGACCGACGTCGTTCCGGTCGAATTCCTTGTCGGCGCGCGCGCTCACGAGCCGTCCGACATGCAGACCCATCAAAACCTCCTGCTGGCGAATTGTCTGGCCCAGAGCGAGGCGCTGATGCGCGGCCGCACGCTCGACGAGGCCCGCGAGCAGTTGATCGCGGCCGGTCGAAGCGAGGCAGAGGCCGAGCAGATCGGGCCGCACCGGGTGTTTCCCGGCGAACGTCCGTCGCTGACCATCCTCTACCGGCAGCTCGATCCGGCGACGCTCGGCCGGCTGATCGCGCTCTATGAGCACCGCGTCTTCGTCGAGGCCCAGCTTTACGGCATCAATGCATTCGACCAGTGGGGCGTCGAGCTCGGCAAGGAACTGGCGATGAAACTTGTGCCGGTGGTCACCGGCGAAGCGGAGGCCGACGGCCGGGACGGCTCCACAGCCGGACTGATCACGGCGATACGCACCATGAGAGGTTCCTGATGTCCGCAACGCTCAAGACGGCCGAAGCCGCCCGCAACAGCAACGGCGCGGCAAAGCTAGAGCCGCGGCTCAACGACTCCGATACGCTGGCGCGCCAGATCGTCGAAAAGCTGACCTATTCGATCGGCAAGCACCCGGACGCGGCGCGCAAATATGACTGGCTGCGCGCCACGACGCTCGCCGTCCGCGACCGCATCATCGACCATTGGTTCGAATCCGCCGACCGGATCGCGGCCAGCAACGAGAAGCAGGTCTGCTACCTGTCGATGGAATTCCTGATCGGCCGCATGTTGCGCGACGCGATCAGCAATCTCGGGCTGACCGAACAGATCCGCGAGGCCCTCGCCCGCTATGGTGTCGAACTCGACATGGTGGAACTGCTCGAGCCGGACGCCGCGCTCGGCAATGGCGGCCTTGGCCGGCTCGCTGCCTGCTTCATGGAATCGATGGCTTCGACCGGCGTTCCCGGCTTCGGCTACGGCATTCGCTACGTCCACGGCTTCTTCCGCCAGGAGATCGCCGACGGCGCGCAGGTCGAATTGCCGGAAACCTGGCTCGTCCACGGCAATCCGTGGGAGTTCGAACGGCGCGATTCCGCCTACGAGATCGGCTTCGGCGGCAAGGTGGTATCGATACAGGAGCCCGGCCATCCGGCACGGCAGGTCTGGCGGCCAGCCGAGCGCGTGCTCGCCGTCGCCTTCGACACGCCGATGGTGGGCTGGCGCGGCGAACAGGTGAACACGCTGCGACTGTGGAGCGCCCAGGCGCTCGACCCGATCCTGCTCGATGCTTTCAATTCCGGCGACCACATCGGCGCCTTGGTCGAATCCAACAAGGCCGAGGCGATCACCCGGGTGCTCTATCCCGCTGACTCGCACCAGGCCGGCCAGGAATTGCGCCTGCGGCAGGAGTATTTCTTCTCCTCCGCCTCGCTCCAGGACGTTATCAAGCGCCACCTCGAAAAGAACGAAACCCTCTCGAACCTCGCCGACAAGGTCGCGATCCAGCTCAACGACACCCATCCAGCAGTCTCCGTCGCGGAGTTGATGCGGCTGTTGATCGATGTCCACGGCTTTGAATGGAACGCCGCCTGGGACATCACCCGGGCAACCTTCTCCTACACCAACCACACCCTGTTACCGGAGGCGCTGGAGCACTGGCCGATCCATCTGTTCGAGCGGCTGCTGCCGCGGCAGATGCAGATCATCTACGCCATCAACGCCATCATCATCCGTGCGGCCGCGCAGGACAAGGGCTTCGACGACGCCAAGATCGCCGCGATTTCGCTGGTCGACGAGGGCAACGGCCGCCGGGTGCGCATGGGCCAGCTCGCCTTCGTCGGCAGCCACGCGGTGAACGGTGTCTCGGCCCTGCACACGGAGCTGATGAAGGAGACCGTCTTTCATCATCTGCACGAGCTTTATCCCGACCGGATCGAGAACAAGACCAACGGCGTGACCCCGAGGCGCTGGCTGATGCAGGCGAACCCGGACCTCACCGCCTTGATCACCGACGCGATCGGCCCCGGCTTCCTCGACGACATCGAGAAGATCCGCGAGATCGACGCGCTCGCCGACGATTCCGCCTTTCGCGAGCGTTTCGCGGCGGTCAAGCGCCGCAACAAGGAGCGTCTGTCGGACCTCATCGGCGAACGGATGGCGACCAGCGTCGACCCCGACGCGATCTTCGACATCCACGTCAAGCGCATCCACGAATACAAGCGGCAATTCCTCAACATCATCGAGGCGATCGCGCTCTACGACCAGATTCGCGCCCATCCCGAGCACGATTGGACGCCGCGGGTGAAAATCTTCGCCGGCAAGGCCGCGCCGAGCTACGCCCAGGCCAAGGAAATCATCCATCTCGCCAACGACGTCGCGCAGATGATCAATTCCGATCCCTCGGTGCGCGGCCTTTTGAAGGTCGTGTTCATCCCGAACTACAATGTCAGCCTCGCCGAGATCATCATGCCGGCGGCCGATTTGTCCGAACAGATCTCCACGGCCGGGCTCGAGGCATCGGGCACTGGCAACATGAAGTTCGCGCTCAACGGCGCCCTGACCATCGGAACCCTCGACGGCGCCAATGTCGAGATGCTCGAGCATCTGGGAGAGGACAACATCTTCATCTTCGGCCTGACCGCCGAACAGGTGGCGGAACGCCGGCGCGAAACCCACAGCGGCCGCTCGATCATCGAGGGACAGCCGCTGCTTCGCGAGGTGCTGGACGCGATTTCCTCCGGCGTGTTCTCGCCCGACGACCCGTCCCGTTACCATTCCCTGGTGTCGAACCTCTACAACAACGACTGGTGGATGACCTGCGCCGACTTCAAGGCCTATTGGGACACCCAGCGCCAACTCGACGCCCTGTGGCAACGCCCGGACGAATGGCAGGCGAAAGCGGTCCACAACACCGCCCGCATGGGTTGGTTCTCCTCGGATCGCTCGATCCGGGAATATGCGCGCGACATCTGGAAAGCAGGTCCGAGAGGCGACCGCTAACGCCCTAGCCGTTCGACGTTCGGCGACGCTGGCTTGGTGTGGCCGCTTGACCCGCGTACGCTATATCGTGCTCTCTAAGGACAGGGCGCGGGACAAGGAAGCATTCGAAGTCGGATCGCGGCGAACGACGCTCGGGCCGCCCCTGCAAGATCTTGTGGGAGGAATCATGCCTGACAACAGACGCGCCGGACCGTTGGCTCGCGACACCATGGCCTATGTGCTGGCTGGCGGCCGGGGCAGCCGGCTGATGGAAATGACCGATACGCGGGCCAAGCCCGCCGTCTTTTTCGGCGGCAAGACGCGCATCATCGATTTCGCGCTGTCGAACGCCATCAATTCCGGCATCCGCCGCATCGGCGTCGCCACCCAATACAAGGCGCACAGCCTGATCCGCCATCTGCAGCACGGCTGGAACTTCCTCAGACCCGGCCGCAATGAGAGCTTCGATATCCTGCCGGCCAGCCAACGCGTCTCGGAAACCCAGTGGTACGAAGGCACGGCGGACGCGGTCTATCAAAACATCGATATCATCGAGGACTACGCGCCGCGCTACATCGTCATTCTTGCTGGCGACCACATCTATAAGATGGACTACGAGATCATGCTGCAGCAGCATGTCGACAGCGGCGCTGACGTCACCGTCGGCTGTCTGGAAGTGCCGCGCATGGAAGCCGTCGCCTTCGGCGTCATGCATGTCGATGAAAATTACAAGATCACCGATTTCGTCGAAAAGCCGGCGGATCCGCCCGCGATCCCCGGCCGGCCGGACACCGCCCTCGCCTCGATGGGCATCTATGTGTTCGAGACCAATTTCCTGATGGACCAGCTGCGCCGGGACGCCGCCGATCCGAACTCCAACCGCGACTTCGGCAAGGACATCATTCCGCATATTGTCAAGCACGGCAGCGCCTACGCCCATCGCTTCAGCGCTTCGGTCGTGCGCTCGGCGGCCGAGCCCGACACCGAAGCCTATTGGCGCGACGTGGGAACCATCGACGCATACTGGCGGGCCAATATCGATCTTACCGACATCATCCCGCCGCTCGACATCTACGACCGCGACTGGCCGATCTGGACCTATGCCGAGATCGTGCCACCGGCGAAGTTCGTCCATGACGAGGAGGGACGCCGCGGAATGGCCGTGTCCTCGCTGGTCTCCGGCGATTGCATCATCTCGGGCGGCATGTTGAACCGGTCGCTGCTGTTCACCGGTGTGCGCCAGAGCTCCTATTCGCGGCTCGACCACGCGGTCGTTCTGCCGCAATGTCACATCGGCCGACATGCCCGGATCTCCAATGTCGTCATCGATCGCGGCGTCCATATCCCCGACGGCCTGGTGATCGGCGAGGATCCGGAGCTCGACGCCAAGCGGTTTCGACGGACCGAGAGCGGAATCTGCCTGGTGACCAAACCGATGATCGACAGGCTGACCTACTGATGACAACCAGCGTGCTCTCCGTCGCGTCGGAGGTCTTCCCCCTGATCAAGACCGGTGGGCTCGCCGACGTCACGGGCGCCCTGCCGCTGGCGCTGGCCGAGCACGGCTTTGCCGTCCGCACCCTGATGCCAGGTTATCCCGACGTGCTCAAACGCGTGGGGCGCGGCAAGGTCGCGTGCCGGTTCGCCAACCTGTTCGGGGGCAAGGCAGAGGTCCTCGCCGTGCGGCATGGGGGACTGGACCTTCTCATCCTCGACGCGCCGCACCTGTTCGATCGGCCTGGCGGTCCTTACGTCACCCCGGCCGGCTACGATCACCCCGACAACTGGGCGCGCTTCGCGGCGCTCTCCAAGGCCGGCGCCGCCGTTGCGCAAGGCGCGATTGCCGGTTTTTCTCCGGACATCGTGCATGCCCATGACTGGCAGGCCGCGCTTACGCCGGTCTATCTCGCGGTCTCCAACAAGCCGCGGCCGCGGACGGTGGTGACCATCCATAACCTGGCCTTTCAGGGCAATTATCCGAGCAACATCTTCGCCGATCTCGGCTTGCCGGCCACGACATGGTCGATCGAGGGCGTCGAGTATTACGGCAATGTCGGCTACCTGAAGGGCGGCCTGCACGCGGCGGACGTGGTGACCACCGTCAGCCCGACCTATGCCGAGGAGATCCTCACCCCGGAGGGCGGGATGGGGCTGGACGGGCTGCTGCGCGGGCTCGGCGACCGGCTGGTCGGGATCGTCAACGGTATCGACGTCGAGGTGTGGGACCCGCAGACCGATCCGGCGATCGCCAAGACCTACAGCGCCCGCTCGCCCAAGGCCCGCAGTCACAACAAGCGGGCGCTGGAGGGCGAGTTCGGCCTCAGACGCGACGATGGTCCGATCTTCGCCGTGGTCAGCCGCCTGACCTGGCAGAAGGGTCTCGATCTCGTCGCCGACGTCTGCGACGATCTGGTCGAACGCGGCATCCGCCTCGTCGTCGTCGGTTCGGGCGACCAGATGATCGAGGGACAATTCCTGGCCGCCCATGCCCGGCATCCGGACCGGGTGGGGGTGAGAATCGGCTATGACGAGACGCTGTCGCACCGGGTGCAGGCCGGGGCCGACGCCATCCTCATCCCATCCCGGTTCGAACCCTGCGGTCTCACCCAGCTCTACGGGCTGCGCTATGGCTGCATTCCCATCGTCACAAAGGTCGGCGGACTCGCCGACACGGTGATCGACGCGAACTACGCCGCCGCCAGCGCCGGTGTGGCGACCGGCATCATCTTCTCACCGCCTTCGGCTCCGGCGCTGGTCGAAGCGGCCGAGCGCGCGCATCGCCTCTATGACGATGGCAAGCGCTGGCGGGACATGCAAATCTGCGCCATGAGCGCGGATGTATCCTGGCGCACCAGCGCCCGGCTCTATGCCGATCTCTACCGCGATCTCATCAAGGAATAGGCCCGCCATGATCGAAACGATCGCGACCCAGCCCTATGACGACCAGAAACCCGGCACGTCGGGTCTGCGCAAGAAGGTGGCGCATTTCAAGAAGCCGCATTACGCCGCCAATTTCATCCAGGCAATCTTCGACGCCGCGGGAAGCGGCGATGGCGAAAGCCTCGTCATCGGCGGCGACGGACGCTACTACAACCGCGAGGTAATCCTCACCGCGATCCGGATGGCCGCTGCGAACGGCTACGGCCGCGTGATCGTCGGGCGGGACGGCATCCTGTCGACGCCGGCCGCCTCGCATCTGATCCGCAAGCGCGGCGCCTCGGGCGGCATCATCCTGTCGGCGAGCCACAATCCGGGCGGTCCGAAGGGCGATTTCGGCATCAAGTACAACATCGCCAATGGTGGCCCGGCTCCCGAAGCGGTGACCGAGGCGCTTTTCGAAAAGACCAGGACGATCTCGCGCTATCGCGTGTGGACCGAAACCGCTCCGAACATCTCCCATCTCGGCGAGACCCGACTCGGCGACATGGTGGTCGAGGTAGTCGACCCGGTCGCCGACTATGCGGAATTGATGGAGACGCTGTTCGACTTCGGCAAGATTCGCGACCTGATCGCTTCCGGTTTCACTCTGCGCTTCGACGCGATGCATGCGGTCACCGGTCCCTATGCCAGGGAGATCATCGAAAACCGCCTCGGCGCGCCGGTGGGAACGGTCATCAACGGCGAGCCGAAGGAGGATTTCGGCGGGGGTCATCCGGACCCCAACGCGGTTCATGCGGCGGCACTGATCAACGAGATGATGGCGCCGGACGGCCCGGATTTCGGCGCCGCCTCGGACGGCGACGGCGACCGCAACCTGATCATCGGCAAGGACATTCTCGTCACGCCGTCGGATTCGCTGGCGATTCTGGCCGCCAACGCCCATCTGGCGCCCGGCTACGCCAAGGGCATTGTCGGAATCGCGCGGTCAATGCCGACCAGCCAGGCCGCCGATCGGGTGGCGAAGAAGCGCGGCGTCGATCTTTACGAGACGCCGACCGGCTGGAAGTTCTTCGGCACGCTGCTCGACGCCGGCAAGGTGACCATCTGCGGCGAGGAGAGCGCCGGCACCGGCTCCGACCATGTGCGCGAGAAGGACGGCCTGTGGGCCGTGCTCTTGTGGCTCAACATTCTCGCCGAGCGGCGCGAGAGCGTGAAGGCGATCGTCGAGAGCCATTGGGCGGAATTCGGCCGCACCTTCTATCAGCGCCACGACTATGAGGAGATCGACGCCAGGGCGGCGCGCGGCCTGATGGAATCGCTGCATGACCGGCTCGCCTCGATGGCCGGGCAGCGCTTCGGCACGCTCGTCGTCTCCGAAGCCGACGATTTCTCCTACAAGGATCCGATCGACGGCTCGGTCGCCACCGGCCAGGGCGTGAGGATCGTCTTTTCCGGCGGCTCGCGCATCGTCTACCGCCTGTCGGGTACCGGCACGAAGGGCGCGACGCTGCGCGTCTATATCGAGCGCTATGAGCCGGACGCGGCCAAACATGCTATCGCACCGAAAGAGGCACTGGCGGAACTGATCGACACCGCCGATGTTATCGGAGAGATCAAGAACCGTACGGGCCGGTCCGACCCGGACGTCATCACCTGACCAAGAGGCTCAATGAGCAACACCATCACAGCCGAGCGCGGCGCTCCCGCATCGCTCGGTGCGACGATCGACGACGGCGGCGTGCATTTCGCCGTCTATTCCGAGAATGCCGACGAGATTCATGTCTGCCTTTTCGATGAGGGCGGCACCCAGGAAACCGACCGCATCCCGCTTCCCGGGCGCGATGGTGGCACTCGCTTCGGCTTTGTGCCGGGGCTAGCCGCCGGCACGCGCTACGGTTTGCGCGCCGTTGGACCGTACAAGCCTGAGGAAGGCCACCGCTTCGACTATTCGAAGTTCCTGGTCGACCCTTATGCGGTACAACTCGACCGACCGTTCACCTACCGTCCGGCGCTGACCGCACCGCCCGAGCGCCAGATCGACAGCGCTCCGTTCCTGCCGCGCGCCATCGTTACAGCGCCGGACCGCGACGCCAAGCCGCTACCCTTTGCGAACCCGGGGCTCACCTACGAACTCTTGGTTCGCGCCTATTCTCAGCGGCACCCGGATGTGCCGGCGGAAATTCGCGGCACCGTCGCGGCGCTGGCCGAGCCATACTTCCTCGATCACTTGCAGAAGGTAGGCATCGACACGGTCGAACTGATGCCGCTCGCCGCCTGGATCGACGAAGGCCATCTCCTCAATTTCAACCTGACCAACGCTTGGGGCTATAACCCGATCACTCACATGGCGCCGGACCCACGCCTCGCTCCCGGCGGTTTCGCCGAAATCCGCAAGGTGGTCGAGGCGATGCACGCGCGCGGCATCCGGGTTCTCCTTGACGTCGTCTTCAACCACTCCGGCGAGGGCTCCGAGGAAGGGCCGACGATCTGCTATCGCGGCCTCGACAATCTGCTCTACTACCGCCATCCCGAAGGCGAGCCGGAGTTCATGCTGAACGACACCGGCACCGGCAACACCATGGCGACCCACAAGGAACCGGTGGCCAAGATGTTCATCGATGTGCTGCGTACCTGGGTCCAGGCGACCGGCATCGACGGCTTCCGTTACGATCTTGGCACGGTGCTCGGCCGACTTCCGGACGGATTCTCCCACGACGCGCCGTTCTTCAAGATGATCGAAAAGGACGATGTCCTGAAGGATCGCATTCATGTCGGCGAGCCGTGGGACGTCGGCCCTGGTGGCTATCAGGTGGGCAATTTTCCCAAGCCCTGGTTCGAGTGGCAGGACAAGTTCCGCGACGACGTCCGCAAGTTCTGGAAGGGCGAGGCCGGTATGATCGGGGCGCTGGCGACGCGGCTTGCCGGCTCCGCCGATCTCTACAACCACGACGGCCGGCTACCCTCCGCGGGCGTCAATTTCATCGCCGCCCATGACGGGTTCACCCTCGCCGACATCGCCATGTACGAGGACAAACACAACGAGGCCAATGGCGAGGACAATCGCGACGGCCACAACGACAATCACTCCTGGAACAACGGTGTCGAGGGCGAAACCGACGATCCGGCGATCATCGACGCGCGCGGCAAGGACATCCGGGCGATGCTGGCGACGCTGCTGGTCGCGCGCGGCACGCCGATGATCGTCGCCGGCGACGAGTTCGGCCGCACCCAGGGCGGCAACAACAACGGTTATGCCCAGGACAACGAGATTACCTGGCTCGACTGGGACAACGCCGACGAGGGCTTGATCGAATTCACCGGCAAGCTGGCCAAACTGCGCCGTGAGCACCCGGCGCTCAATGCCGATCGCTTTCTGACCGGCGAACTGGTCGAAGGCGGCGATGTCGAGGACGTGATCTGGTTGCGGGAAGACGGCCACGCCATGGAAGACGACGACTGGAATGATCCGGAGCGTCGCTTCGTCGGCATGTCGGTCTATTCGCCGAAGACCGAAGCCGACAGCGAAAGCGAGCGGGCGGTGATCTACGTCAACGGCACCCAAGAGGATGTTGCGGTGACGCTGCCCGAGCCACGCGAGGGCCATGTCTACTGCCTGCAGATCCAGTCGGATTGGCCGCAGCTCGAACCGCGCCGGATCGATCACGCGGGCGGTGTCGTGGTGCAGTCGCGCTCGGTCTTCATCATGCTGGAAGAACGGGACGACGGCGAGGCCTGAGCCTTCGTCCACAGGCCGGCGGGCGCACCGGTTTGCCCCAAAAGCAACGAGACGGTACTAGGAAGGGAGCGTCGGCGCGGGCCGGCGCTCCCTTTTCCACGCCCCGAACCCGGCCGGTTGCAGACCATGCCCATCCGCCAGCTATCCGATGCCCTGATCGACCAGATCGCCGCTGGCGAAGTGGTCGAGCGGCCGGCGAGCGTCGTCAAGGAACTGGTCGAGAACGCGCTGGATGCCGGTGCAAGGCGCATCGAGATCGCGACCGCCGGCGGTGGCAAGAATCTGATCCGGGTGAGCGACGACGGCTGCGGCATTCCGGCGGGCGAACTGCCGCTCGCGGTGCGCCGGCACTGCACCTCCAAACTGGCCGGCGGCCTCGATGCCATCGACACGCTCGGCTTTCGCGGCGAGGCGCTGCCTTCGATCGGCTCGGTCGCGCGCCTCTCTTTGAAGTCCCGCGCCGCCGGCGCCGCCGAGGCGCATGAGATCACCGTCAATGGCGGCCGCCTGGACGGCCCACGGCCGACGGCCCTGTCAAAGGGAACCGTGATCGAGGTTCGCGATCTTTTCCACGCGGTTCCGGCGCGGTTGAAATTCCTCAAGAGCGACCGGGCGGAAGGCGCCGCGATCACCGAGATCGTCCGCCGTATCGCCATCGCCTTCCCCGAGGTGCGGTTCGAGCTGGCCGGTCCCGACCGCAGCCGCACGATCTTCGAGGCGGTGTCGCACGCCGACCGGATTCATCGCATCTCTGCCGTCGTCGGCGCCGAGTTCGGCGACAATGCGATTGCCATCGACGCCGTGCGCGAGGAGGTCCGGCTTGAGGGCTTCGCCGGGCTTCCGACTTTCAATCGCGGCAACGGGTTGGCGCAGTTCTTCTACGTCAATGGCCGGCCGGTGCGCGACAAGATGCTGCTGTCGGCGCTGCGGGGTGCCTATGCTGACGTTTTGGCGAAGGACCGCCACCCGATCGCGGTGTTGTTCCTGACGCTCGACCCGGCGCTTGTCGACGTCAATGTGCATCCGGCGAAGGCAGACGTGCGCTTCCGCGATCCCGGCCTGGTGCGCGGCCTTGTCGTCGGGTCTATCCGCCAAGCCTTTACCGAGGCGGGCTTGCGGTCCTCGACCGCCAACGCTTCCGGCCTGATGGCGCGCTTCCGGCCGGACGGCGCCGCGGCGGCGCCCTCCGCACGACGTTTCGAGGGCTTCGCCCCCGGCGGCTTCGCGGCGCCGCGACAGGCGGCCTACGACGTCGGCGCATCGCCCTTCCGCCCGCTCAATGGCGCCGTCGGCGCAGCGACGCTGGAGCGTTCCGGGGCCGAAGCGGCTTTCGAGCAGGATACCTCTGAGGAATCGTCGCAACGCCCCCCCGTCGGCAACGATGCCGCGAGCGAGGCGCGCGATCACCCGCTCGGCGCGGCCAAGGCGCAGTTCCACAGCAACTTCATCGTCGCCGAGACCGAGGACGGCATCGTCATCGTCGACCAGCACGCGGCGCACGAACGGCTGGTCTACGAAGCGCTGAAGACGGCGCTGCACGGCCGCCCCCTTCCCGCCCAGATGCTGCTGATCCCGGAAATCGTCGATCTGCCCGAGGACGACGCGGATCGCCTGGCCGACAACGCCGCAACCTTCGCACAGCTCGGCCTCGGCATCGAGCGCTTCGGACCGGGCGCCGTTGCGGTGCGCGAGACGCCGGCAATCCTCGGCCGGGTCGATTGCCAACGGCTGGTCCGGGACCTGGCGGACGAACTGGCCGAGTTCGGCACTGCCGATACGGTTCGCGGCCGGATCGACCATGTCGCGGCGACGATCGCCTGCCACGGCTCGGTGCGGTCCGGGCGAAACCTGAAGCCGGACGAGATGAATGCCCTGTTGCGCGACATGGAGACCACGCCGGGTTCCTGCCAATGCAATCACGGCCGCCCCACCTTCATCGAGTTGAAGCTCGCCGACATCGAGAAGATGTTCGGGCGGCGTTAGAGCATCGGACGATAACGAAGCCCGTCGCAAAGTTTGACGCGCCCACGGCAGCGAATTAGGGAAGTGCGCAAAGGTCCCGGAACCCAGCCGGTGGACCGCAGCAGCATTTCGGAGATAGCGATGAACCGCATGGAGAGCGGCGGCGAAGCCAAGCTCAAATACGGCACGCCGGATTTTCAGGTCATCACGCCGGGCGCCTATGTGCGGTGCGGCGTCACTGGCGAGGCGATTCCGCTCGACCTCCTGCGTTATTGGAGCGTGGAGCGGCAGGAGGCCTATATCGACGGCGAGGCCTCGTTCCGGCGGGAGATGGAGGCTGGCGGCGGAAAACGCTGAAACCGCTTTCGGGGGAAATCCTACCTGAACTTGCGGCGCCGGAACGCCAGCTGGGTGTCGCGGACGATCCGCGCGCCGAGGCTGTCCGGCTCGAAGCGCAGATCGACGTCGAGCACCTCGCATTCCTTGAAGAAAAGCTGCTGCGTGGCCGTTCCCGTCGCCAACCGCACCGCGTCCTTGCGGGTCGTGACCAATTGCAATCCTGATCGCCAGGCAGCGGCGGACAATTCGTCCATGTCGCCTTTTGAAAAAACATGGTGATCGGGAAAGTCGCGGGTCTCGACGATGCCGGCGCCGAGCGCGGCAAGGCTGGCGTAGAACTTCGTCGGATCGGCGATACCGGCAAAGGCGAGCACCCGCATGCCGCCGAACCGATCGCCGTCACGCGGCTCCAACGCGGCCTCGAAGACCGGCTTGTTGGCTCGAGCCGTCCGCCGGATCACCGCGTCGCCGCCGTCGCCCTGACCAACCACGAGCAGGGCGTCCGCCAAACGGATCTGGTCGATGACCGGCGCCCGCACCGGTCCCGCCGGGATGACGGCACCGTTGCCGATTCCGCGCCGCGCGTCGATCACGATGAGCGCGTAATCGATCCACAGGCGCGAACTTTGGAACCCGTCATCCATGATGATGAAGTTGACGCCATGCTCGCGCTTCAAAAGCGCCGCCGCCTGTTTGCGATCAACCGCCACAGCAGTGGGCGCGACGGTTGCGAGCAGCAGCGGCTCATCACCGACCTCGCCCGCCGAGTGGTGCTCCGGGTCGACCGCGACCGCCCCACGGCCCGATCGGCCATGACCGCGTGAGACGAAACCGGGCCGAAGGCCCGCCGCCTTCGCCGCCCGGCCAAGCGCCATCGCGGTCGGCGTCTTGCCGCCGCCGCCGACGGTGAAATTGCCAACGCACAAAACCGGCACATCGATGTCGGCACGCTCGCCGCGCTCCAGATTGCGCCGGGCGACGCGCCCGTAGATCATCGCCGCCGGTGCGAGAAGTCGCGTCGGCCACGAGCGCGCCCGCCACCAGAAAGGCGGGGTTTCCTGCAGCATCATCGCGGCATTGCGGGCCGGCAACGGCGCGCGAGACTGATCGACAGCTTCAGCGGATGCAGGAAGGGATGGAGGGCCTGCAGCGTGCGGGGAAGCGCGCCGCGCATTTCCTCGACGGTCGCCGCCGCGGCCGCCGCCATGTCGGCCAACCGCTCGGGCTCGCGAAGCAGTTGGTCGACATGGGACGCCAGAGACTCCTCATCACGCACGATCCGCGCGCCGCCGTTCTTCAGGAGGCGCTGATAGGCATCGCGGAAGTTCTGGACAAATCGACCGGAGAGGACCGCTGTCCCGAGCATAGCCGCCTCGAGTGGGTTCTGGCCGCCCTGCCCGGTGATCGACTTGCCGAGAAAGGCGATGTCCGTCAGCCGCAGATACAATCCCATCTCGCCCATGGTGTCGCCGAGCAGGATATCCGTCGTCTCGTCCGGCTGCTCGCCTCGACTGCGCCGCGCCACCTTGAAGCCCTGTTCCAGCAACGCCTGCTCGATCTCGTCGCCGCGATCGACGTGCCGCGGCACGATGATGGTGAGGAGACCGGGATGGCGCTGCGCGAGCGAGCGATGCACGTCCCCGGCCAGCGCTTCCTCGCCGGGATGGGTGGAAAGCGCCGCCCATCGGGGTCGGCGCCCGAGGACCCGTTGCAGTTCGGCAAGCGCCGATTCGGAGCTCGGGGGCGGGCCGACATCGGCTTTCAGATTGCCGGCGACAGTGACCGCCCGGGCTCCGAGGAGACGAAAGCGCTCGCCGTCGACATCCGACTGGGCGACGACATGCGCAAGATTCTCCAACAGCGCTTCCGCCAGCCAGGGGGCCGACTTCCAGCGCTTGAAAGACCTGTCCGAAAGGCGCGCGTTGACCAGGACCTGCGGAATGCGGCGCCGGCCGAGCTCCAGCATGGTCATCGGCCAGATTTCGCTCTCGGCCACGATGGCCACGTCGGGACGCCAATGATCCAGAAACCGCGCCAAGGTGGGCTTCATGTCGAGCGGCACATATTGGTGGATGGCACAGTCGGCGAGGTTGTCGTGGACGAAATGCGCCGAAGTCATCGTGCCGGTGGTCATGACGACATTGATGCCATGGGCTGCTATCTCGCGGACCAGCGGCGCGACCGCCGCGCTCTCGCCGACACTCGCCGCGTGCATCCATAATAGCGGCCCGCTATCCGGCCGCTCGATGCTGGCATAGCCATAACGCTCGCGCCGCCGTGCCGGATCCTCCTTGCCGCGCGAAATGCGGTAGCCGACATAGGGGCCGAGCATCGGATAGGCGAGCGATCCGGCGAGACGATATGCCGCAAGCGCCGTGCGGGCGAGCGCGTCGCTCACGGCGCATCTCGCACAAGCCGCTCGGCCGCCTCGTTCGCAGCTTCGATCGCCTGGGTGATCTCGCGTCGCTTGCTTTCCATCATGACATCATCGGCATCGGCGGGAACGGAGATCGGTTTTCCTACGACCACGGCCATACGTCCGAACGGAAGCGGAACCGTGGTCTTGTCCCACGAACTCGAAACGACATAGCGGCTGCTGGTCACCGCAGCCGAGGGAAGCACCGGACGCCCGGTGATGCGGGCCAATGTCACGATGCCGAGACCGGCCTTTCGCGGCGTTCCCTTCGGCACGTCGGCGATCATGCAGACGCCAAAGCCGCCCGCGAGGAAGCGGCGCAGGGCGATCAGCGCACGGGCTCCGCCTTTTTGCGCACCGACCGTCCCGGCGCGGCCACCGGATCCGCGCACCGTCGCGATGCCGAACCGCTCGACGACGGTCGCGTTGATTTCCGCGTCGGCGCTGCGCGACAGCAGTGCCACATAGGGCAATTTAGGCGGCCGGAAGAACGGCGCGAGCAGGTGCTGTCCATGCCACAGACCGACGATGGCCGGATGTTCCTCGTCGAGAATCCTCTCCCAATCGGAGGAACCCGGAGCCTCTTTCTGGGTCGCGCGCACGAAGCACAGGCCTCGGTAGATAGCGGCCCCGGCCAGGACCGTGGCGACCCGGCTGCGAAGCACATCGCGCCCGATACGACGCCAGCGTCTCCGCCACCCCTGAAGCCAGGACCGCTTCAAGGGTGCCGCGTTGCCGGCCGTCTCGTCGGCCATGGTTTCATCCGACATGGTGATGCGTACCGAGAGGGTGGAAGTGATGGTTCACGCATTTTCCGGATTCAGGAGACGGTGCATGTGAACGATGAAGTAGCGCACGGCCGCATTGTCGACAGTCTGCTGCGCCTTGCCCCGCCAAGCCGCGAGGGCCGACGCGTAATCGGGGAAGATTCCGACGATATCAAGGCTTCCGAGATCCTTGAAATCCACGCTCTGAAGGTCCTTCAACTCGCCACCGAACACCAGGTGCAGCAGTTGCTTGGGCTCTTGCTCTTCCATTAAAATCGAATCCTCGTTGCTCGGTCCGCCGAGCGAGATCAATCGGGAATTGCTCTCGTCAGCTGTCTGACACGCGCCATAGCATCATGTGATGCCGCCATCAAAAGGCCATGCCTCCTGCCCTCGCTTCTGTAAAGTGCGGGCACGCCGCCACGATCGCACAACAGCCCGCCGGCCTTCTCGATGAGAAGGTCCGCGGCGGCGATATCCCAGTCATTGGCACGCGGACGGATCAACGTCCCGTCGAGCCGACCCGAGGCCACGAGAGCCAGACGATAGGCGAGCGAGGGAACCGCTTTTTCCGCCAAGATGGGCTCGCCGCCGGCCGCGTCAAGCCGCTTGCGTATGGCATCGGGAACCGCGAGGCGAAGCCGGTCGCTGGTGCCAGGCCGACTCACCGAACAGACGGCTCCATTCAGACGCGTCGGGGAATGGGCTGTCACTTCGAACACCTCGCCAAGCGCCGGGGCGGCGATGACGCCGATCACCGGGCGGCCTCGCTCGATGACGGCGATCGAGACGCACCAGGTGTCCTCGCCGCGCAGATAGGCACGGGTACCGTCGATCGGATCGACGACGAAGAACCGGTCGGCCTCCACTTCGCGAATCTCGGGCCGTTCCATCTCCTCCGAAACCCAGCCATAGGACGGCCGTGCGCCAACCAGCGCGTCCTTCAGGAAGGCATCGACGGCGACGTCCGCCTCGCTGACCGGTGAATTGCCCTCCTTCCACCAAACCCTTGGATCGCGCCGAAAGAAGCGCATGGCGACCGCGCCGGCCTCCATTGCGGCGGACTTCACCAGTTCGAGATCGTCGCGCATGCCGGTCAAGTCAGCGCCCCGCCACCATCATCGATTCGATTCGAAGCGTGGGCGCCACGATGGAGAACCGCTCGTCGAGATCGTTCGCGGCGGCGAGCGAGGCCAGCATCTCGCGCAGATTGCCAGCGATGGTCAGCTCCGATACCGGCGTGGTGATCTCGCCATTCTCGATCAGAAAACCCGAAGCGCCGCGACTGTAGTCACCGGTGACAAGATTGGTGCCGTGGCCGATGAGCTCGTCGATATAAAGCCCCCGCCCCGTCTCGCGGACGAGTTCGGCCGGTGTCATGGCGCCTGGCGAGACGAGCACGTTCGTCGCGGACGGCGAGACGCCGCCCGATGAACGGCTGGCACGGCCGTTGGTCTCCAGGTCGAGTTCCTTGGCTGTCGCGGAGTCGAGAATCCAGTTCACGAGGACACCGTTCTCGACCAGCGCCATTGCCTCGCCGCGTACGCCCTCGCCGTCGAAGGAACGCGAGCCGGGTCGTCGCGGCAACAGCGGATCGTCCATGATGGTGAATGTCGCCGGAAGAATTCGTTCACCCATCCGGTCCTTGAGGAAACTGGTCTTGCGCGCGATCGCCGAACCATTGATCGCCGACACGATGCTGCCGATGAGACCGCGGGCGATGCGTGGATCGAAGATCACCGGATAGCGCCCGGTGGCAACGGTCCCGGGATCAAGCCGCCGCACGGCGCGATCGCCGGCGCTCCGGCCGATCGCTTCCGGCGCCGTCAGATCGGCGGAGTGGATGCGCGAATCGAAATCGTAATCGCGCTGCATCTTCACGCCCTCGCCGGCGATGACGCTGACCGAGCGGGAAAATCCCGAGCGCATACGGTGACCGGCAAAACCGGAGGAGGTGGCAAGGACCAACCCCGACGAGCCGGCCGACACCGAGGCGCCCCCCGAATTGGTCACCCCATCGACGGCGCGTGCCGCCTCTTCCATCGCGAGCGCCTGTGCGACCATCGTCCCGCTGTCGACATCAGATGCATCGAACTGGTCGAGATCGAGCGCGTCGCGCGCCAGCCGCCGCGAATCGGCAAGCCCGGCGAATGCGTCCTCCGGCGAGACCTTGGCCATCGCCACAGCACGCTCGGCGAGCGGCTGGGCATCGGCGTGGATGTCCGCCGAGACGGTCGCCACGCGGCGGCCGACGAAGACGCGGAGCGACATATCCTCGCTCTCGGCGCTTTCGGTTTCCTCGACCTTGCCGAGCCGAACCGAGACAGAGCGTCCGAAGGAGCGGACTACCGCCACGTCGCAGGCGTCCGCCCCCGCCTTGCGTGCGGTCTCGATGAGCCGCTCGGCGGTCGCCAAGAGCCGCGTCGTATCCTCGTGCATGATGTCGCCCGCTGGTTTTCGTTCAGGAACCATCTATTGTGCGACGCGACACCCATCAAGACGCCGAATGCGAGGCGGCGCGTTTACGGCCGCCGAATCCGCGAGACAGGACGAGCCGCCGACAGTGGAACAGGCCACATCCCTCTTCATGCAAGTCGTGCTGATTCTCGGCGGCGGGATCGTCGCCGGCACCTTGTTCATGCGCATCGGCCTCGGCACGGTGCTCGGCTATCTCTTCGCCGGCATTGTGATGGGGCCGGTGTTCCAGCTGATCGGCGAAGGCAAGGAAATCCTTCATATCGGCGAGCTCGGCGTCGTCTTTCTTTTGTTCATCATCGGGCTCGAATTGAAGGCGAGCCGGTTGTGGGCGCTGCGACGGCAGATTTTCGGACTCGGTCTGACCCAGGTCGTGCTGACGGGCGCGGCGCTGACGGGGATTGCGATCCTGTTCGGCATGAACTGGCAAGCTGGCGTCGTGATCGGCTTCGGTCTCGCGCTGTCCTCGACCGCGTTCGGCCTGCAACTGCTCGAAGAGGCCGGCGAGACCAACACACGGCATGGCCAGTCGGCCTTTTCCATTCTGCTGTTCCAGGATCTCGCCGTCGTTCCGCTGCTCGCGGCGATTCCGTTCCTGGCGCCGTTTTCCGAGGGCGCCGAGGTCGATATCGAACGCATCGCTCTGTCGATCGGGGCAATCGTGGCGCTGCTCGTCGTCGGGAAATACCTGCTCAACCCCCTGTTTCGGATCATGGCGACGTCCGGCGCGCGCGAGGTCATGCTGGGCGCGGCGCTGTTCGTGGTGCTCGGTTCAGCGATGTTGATGGAGGCCGCTGGATTCTCCATGGCGATGGGCGCCTTTATCGCCGGCGTGCTGCTGGCCGAATCCTCCTACCGGCACGAACTCGAAGCCAATATCGAACCGTTTCGCGGGCTATTGCTCGGTCTGTTCTTCATCGCGGTGGGGCTGTCGCTCGACCTGTCGGTGATCACGGACAACTGGCTGATGATTCTGGTCCTCACACCGGTCCTGATGATCGTCAAGGCGGCCTTCATCTATCTCCTGTCCCGCGCCTTCGGCCAAAGCCATGCGACCGCCGTGCGGGTTTCGGGACTCCTTGCTCAGGGCGGCGAATTCGGCTTCGTCCTCTTCACCGCCGCGGCCGCGAGCCTGATCTTCCCGCGCGAGACCTCCTCGCTGCTGATCGCGATCGTCACGCTGTCGATGGCGCTGACACCGCTGGCCACATGGCTCGGGCGACGGTTTTCCATCGATCATACCGAAGAAGAGACTTTGGAAGAGGATTTCGAAGGCGCCGGTTCGGCCGTTCTGATGGTTGGCTTCTCACGCTTCGGGCAGATGGCAGCGCAGGTCCTGCTTTCCAGCGGCATCGACGTGACGATCATCGATTCCTCGGCCGAGCGCATCCGTAACGCGAGCAAATTCGGTTTCCGGATCTATTTCGGCTCCGGCCTGCGCAAGGACGTTCTGGAGGCGGCCGGCATCCGCAAGGCGAAGCTCGTCGCGGTCTGCACCAACAAGCGCGAAACCACGGATCGGGTCGTCGACCTGATCCGATCCGAATTCCCCAATGTCAGCCTTTATGTCCGTTCCTACGACCGCTCGCACGCGCTGTCGCTCCGCGCCCGTGGTGTGGATTTCGAAATACGGGAGACGGTCGAATCAGCGCTGGCCTTCGGTGCGGCAACGCTCGACGCCTTCGGAATCGAGGAGGAACTCGCCGATCGCATCGTCGAGGACGTCAGGCGGCGGGATCAGGCGCGGCTGAAGCTGCAGGAAGCCGAAGGCTTCTACGCCGGCAACGACATGGTGACGACGCGCGTCGTCACCCCCGAACCGCTGGTCAAGCCGCGCCCCTCCTTGCAAGCCATCGAAAAATCGGCTGATGAGAACGGAGACACGTCACCGATCGACGAAGGCCCTCCACGCAAACGCCGCCGTGGGCGCCCCTTTGCCGGGCGCCGCCGCAACTTCGACAAGGTCCAGTCCCGATGAGCACGACACCGTTCCACCTTGCCTTTCCCGTTCGCGACCTCGAGGAAACCCGGGCATTCTACCGCGATGTCCTCGGCGCCAATATCGGCCGATCCTCTGAGAGTTGGGTCGATTTCGATCTGTTCGGCCATCAGCTCTCGGCGCACAGCCGTCCCGGAATGACAAAAGCCGACGGCGGCGGCCAGGTGGATGGCCACGCCGTGCCGATCCCGCATTTCGGCGTCGTGCTGACGATGACCGATTGGCAGGCACTCGCCGATCGCCTGACGGAGCGCGACGACGTCGACTGGATCAAGCGCCCGATGATCCGGTTCAAGGACGAGCCAGGCGAACAGGCGACGCTGTTTCTCTACGATCCCTCCGGCAATGCCCTCGAATTCAAGGGTTTCTCGGACATGAACCGGGTTTTCGCGAGCTGAGGCCCAGCGCGGCGACGCTCAGTCGCGTACCACGGTAAGCGACGCCAAATCGCGGAAGGGATGGGTCGTGCCAGGGCACGCCCTCCCAAGCGCGCCTATGCCCGTCAAGGATTCCCTGACACGGCGCCCAATCTCCGCTGCAGCAGGTCTCGCCGTCAGAATGACGGGCCTTTCGTGACGCCGAATCTCGATTGTCTTTTTTTCAAATCTTTAACGCATTTAATCCCGTTTGTTGATTTTATTCACGATTGGTTGCTCTTACCGCATAAGGCAGTCGACTGAGACACATCCGCCGCTTCGAGACCGATAGGCAACTCTACAATCTCACTCCAGGCGTCGGAACCGGTTTCGCAAAGCTGGCGTTTCCGAGGGCCGAAGAACACGCCGGATGCATGACGTCTCCCGATGAACCGACATCTCGCCCTCCACGCCGAACGGTTTGGCCTTAGCGTCGTCGCGCCGGAGACCTTCGACGTCGAGCGGCGTTTGAACGGCAAGGGGTTCCGCATCTGTTTCCGCGATGGCGAGCCGATCACCGACAAGGACATCAAGCGAAGGGTCAAGGCGCTGGTGATCCCGCCGGCCTGGACCGACGTGCGGATTTGTATCGAGGCGACCTGCCATATCCAGGCGATCGGCCGCGACGAGAAGGGCCGGCTGCAATATCGCTACCATGACGAATGGGTGAACGTGCGCAACGCGGTAAAGACCGAGCGGCTCCTGCGCTTCGGCCGCGCCTTGCCCCGGCTTCGGCGGATGGTGGAAAAGGATATGCGCCGTAGCAAGGTCGACCGGCGGACGACATCGGCGATCGCGACGCGGCTGATCGACCTCACCGCCATGCGGCCAGGTCACGAGAAATATGCGGCCGATGGCGGCCGGGGCGTGGCCTCGCTGCGCAAGGGAAACCTCCGCATCGTCAAGAAGGTCGCGATTCTGAACTTTGTCGGAAAATCCAACAAGGAACACTGCATCGAGATCGGCGACAAGCCGCTGGTGCGCTCGCTGAAGCGGGTTCGCAAAGGCAAGGGGCAGCGTCTGTTCCGGTTTCCTGGCCAGAAGAAGAAGCAGCGCGAGCTGACCGCGAACCTGTTGAACGACTATCTGCACGAGGCCGGCGCGGCACGAATCTCGGCCAAGGATTTCCGGACGTTCCACGGCTCGGCCGAGGCGCTGCGCTATCTGGTCGAGGACGTGGGTTCAGCAGCCGACACCGAGGCCAAACGCAAGCGCGCCGTTGCCGCAGCGATGAAATCGGTGTCACGCGTCCTGCGCAACACGCCGACCGTAGCGCGATCCTCGTATGTCCATCCCGGGATCGTGCAGGCCTTCGAGGAGAAAAATCTGCCGCCAGACATGATGAAGGGCCGCAGGCGCGATGGGCTGACCCGGGTCGAGACCGGGCTGATGCGGTTTCTCGAGCAGACCGCCCGGTAGAACGGGCGACGCATCAGTGCGCCGAGGCTCTCCCAGCGCGGGCGTTTTCGACCGCCGCCGCGGTGCCTTGGTCTCCCAACAGGCGGCCGAGCGCGCGTTTCGTTTCCTCCTTGAACGAGGCCGTCTCCTCGAGGATTTGCCGCGTCCGCAGGAAATCGAGCACCCGATAACCCGACACCGATGGGCGCAGCAGCAGGTCGGGTGGGCACATCCGCAGTTTGGAGTCGGTGATCGACTGCATCATCAGCTGCGAGGCGCCGAACATCGCCTCCATCTGCGTCGGCATGGTGTCGCCACTGCCCACCGGACCGCCGTTGACGTCGACCGCGACGACAAGGTCGGCCTTGCCCCGCAGCCGGTCGAAAGGCAGCGGATTGAAGATACCGCCGTCGAACAGCACCTTGCCGTCCCGGCGAATCGGGCGGAACACGGCGGGGATGGCCGCCGAGGCCGCCAAGGCGCTGAGCAGGTCGCCGCTGTCGATCTCGCACTCGGTGCGGGCGTAGAAGTCCGTCGCCATCACCCCGAGCGGTATTTCGAGGCCCTCGAAGGTCGTCGGCAGATCGGCGGGCAGGAAGACCGACAGCACGCGCTCGGCATCGAAGGGGCCGAAGCGCAGGGCCCCGTCGCTCATGAAGTCCTGGAAGGGCGTGGGCCGCGTTTGCCAGAGCCGGGACAGCACGAGCCGCTTGCGGGCAAAGCTGTCGAGCGCGAAGGCGCGCAGCTCGGCACCGCTCATGCCGGCGGCGTAGCCCGCGCCCATGATCGCGCCAATCGAGGAACCGACGATGCGCTTCGGCCGCACGCCGAGTTCATCGAGCGCCTCGATCACGTGGATATGGGCGATGCCACGGGCACCGCCGCCGCCAAGCGCCAGCGCGAAATCGCTCACGCCGTCAGGCTCCGCCTGGGCCGACGGTGATGACGGTGGGTTCGTCCGAGAGCAGCTTGCGCGCGATCTGCTTCACCTCCTCCATCGTCACGGCATCGATAATCGCCTTGCGACGATCGATATAGTCGTTGCCGAGGTCGTCGAGCTGAATCCCCACGAGTGTCGAGGCGATCGCCAGCGAGGAGTCGAGATTGCGGATGGCGTAGGAGCCTTTGACATAGGCTTTGGCCTTGGCGAGTTCCTCCTCGCTCGGACCGTCCTTCGCCATGCGCTTCAGTTCGTCGCGGATGATCTCGATGCTTTCGGCCGCCTTGTCGGAGCGGGTCGCGGTGCTCGCGCCGAGCACGGCGGCATGATCGTAGCTCGCCAGCCACGAGCCAGCGCCATAGGCAAGACCACGCTTTTCGCGAATCTCGGTATAGAGCCGCGAGGTGAACGAGCCGCCGCCGAGGATATGATTCATCAGATAGGCGGCGAAGAATTCCTCGTCGTTCCGCATGACGCCGGGAAGCGCGAACTGGATCGCCGTTTGCGGCACGTCAAGCTCGACGGCGATGGTCTTGCCGGTGACCGGTTCGGTCTGGGAAACCGGCTTCAGATCGGCCGTCTCCGGCAAGGCGCCAAAAACAGCGTCGAGCCTTTCACCCAGCTTTTCCGGGCTGATCGCGCCGACGACGCCGACATACAAATTGTCCTTGGCGAAGGTCTTGCCGCGCAAAGCCTTCAAATCCTCGGACGTCACCTTGTCGAGGCTTTCCAGGGTGCCCTCAGTCGGACGCGAATAGGGATGGCCGGCGAAGACTGTCTCGCGGAATGCCTTGCCGGCAAGTTCGCCGGGGTCGTTCTGGTCAGCGAGGATGCCGGCCTTGATCTGACCACGGATGCGCGCCACCGGCTCCTCGTCGAAACGCGGATCGTTGACCGACAGCTTCAAGAGATCGAAGGCATCGTCCTCGAACTCCACGATGGTGCGGAAATTGCCGGTGAAATTGTCGAGGCTGGCGTCGTAGCTCAGCGAGACACCGAGATCGTCGAGACGCGCCTGAAACGCGCGGCTGTCGATCTCGCCGGCACCCTCGTCGAGCAAACCCGACATCAAATTGGCGGTGCCTTCCTTGCCGTCTGCATCCTGGGTCGAGCCGGCGCCCTTGAAAGCGAATTTCATGGCAATCAGCGGGTTCGTGTAGTCCTCGACGAGGAGGGCCTTGATCCCGCCTGGGCTCGTCACCTCCTGGATTTCCACCGCGCCGACCGGGCCGAGCGAAGCAAAGGAAAGACCGAGGGACAGGGTCAGGGCGGCGACTGCGCCGGCAAACGGATTGGCGAATGGCTTCAACGGTTTCTTCCTTCCGCGATGCGAAAAATCAGGAGCGGGTTTCGTCGGACGGCTCCGGCAGCAGATAGCCGGTCACGGAGCGCTTCGGCTGGAGATATTTCCGAGCCGCGGCCGCCACGTCTTCGACGGTGACCGCCTCGATCCGCTCGGGCCAACCCTCGACATCCGCGATGGTGCGGCCCGTCGAAAGCGCCGCGGCATAACGGCGCGCCATCGAGGTCTGGCTGTCGCGCAAATAGATGACATCCTTGCGGACGCGGTTCTTGGCGCGCTCCAGTTCCTCCGCGGTGATGCCCTTTTCGACGATGCGGGCGATCTCGGCATCGATCGCCGCCTCGATCTCCTCCAGGCTCGCCTCGCCCCGCGGCATCCCGTAGACGACGAACTGTCCCTCCTCCAGCGCGGTTCCGGCGTAGTGGGCACCGGCGCCGGCGGCGATCGCCTTGTCGACGACAAGGCCGCGATACAGCCGGCTCGTGGTGCCACCGCCGAGAACGTCGGCCAGGACGTCGAGCGCTTCGGCCTCGCCCGGATCGGCGGTCGTATCGGAAGGCACGAGATAGGTTCGTTGCATCGACGGCTGGGTGACGCGCGCGTCGGTCAGCGTCACCGTCCGCGCGGCCAGCGGCTCCGGCTCCACCGGCCGGACGCGCTCGCCAGGTTCCGCGCGGCGCGCAACCTTGCCATAGGTCGCCTCGGCAAGCCGGCGAACTTCCGCTTCGGTCACGTCGCCGGCGATCAGGAGGATCGCGTTGTTGGGGGTATAATATTTGTCGTAGAAGGCGACGGCGCCATCCCGCGACAGCGCCTCGATCTCCGAGCGCCAACCGATCACCGGATCGCCATAGGGGCTGTTCTGGAACAGTGCCGCCTGAACGGCCTCGGCGAGCTGCGAGCCGGGATCATTGTCGACTCGCGACCGGCGCTCTTCCAAAATGACGTCGCGCTCGGGTGCCACCGTTTCCTCGGAGAGCACAAGGTTCTCCATGCGGTCCGCCTCGAAGGTCATAACCATTTCCAGCGCGTCGGCCGGCACCTGCTGATAGTAGCCGGTATAGTCCGAGGTGGTGAAGGCGTTCTCCTGGCCGCCGATCTCGGCGACGGCCCGCGAGAAGGTGCCTTCCGGGTTGGTCTTGGTGCCCTTGAACATCAAATGCTCGAAGAAGTGGGCGATGCCGCTTTCGCCGGGCGCCTCGTCCGCCGCGCCGACCTTGTAGTACAGCATCTGGGTCACGACCGGGGCGCGATGGTCGGGCAGGACCACGACCTGCAGCCCGTTGTCGAGCATGAAGGTCGAGAGTTCCGCCGCCTTTTCCTTGGCCGTGGCCTGTTGCGTCGCGGCTTCGGCCTTCGGTGCGGCCACCGTTTCGGCACGGGCCGCGAGCGGCAAAGCGAAGGCGACGGCGAGAGCCGACAAGCCGATCTGGCGCGAGAAAAGCTTCATCGTTCGGTCTGATCCTCGTTCAATGCGTCTGGTCAGGGACGCCCGGACTATGGCGGATCGCAGGAATCGTGACCAATTACGGTTTAGTTAGGTCGCCGGTTTCAGGGACGCGGAGTCGGACGCGGCCACCAGAAAGCGCAAAACCGTCTCGCCCATGGCCCGCTCTTCTTCGAGCGTGAAGCCGTCCGGCGTCTCGAACGGGGCGGAGACCGCCTCCTCGACCACTACGAGCGCGCCCGGCTTCAGCCAGCCGCCATCGCGGGCGGAGACCAGCGCTGCCTCGCCGAGCCGCTGGCCGTAGGGCGGATCGGCGAAGAGACAGGAGAATGGCTCCATCGTGCTGACGCCGCCGAGCCGGGTCGCATCGCGCCGAAAGATCTTCGATCGCCCCTGCAGCCCGAAGGCCTCGACATTCTCGCGCACGAGCCCCCGGCCCTCGACACCCTCCTCGATGAAGAGACAAAAGCGAGCGCCACGTGACAAGGCTTCCAATCCCAGCGCGCCGGTACCCGCGAACAGATCGAGCACCCGGGACCCATCAAGGGTGAAGCCGCCCCTATGGGCCAGCACGTTGAACAGGGTCTCGCGGTTACGATCCGTGGTCGGGCGGATCGCGTCGGTCTTCGGTGTCGCCAGGTGGCGGCCGCGAAATTCACCCCCGACGATGCGCATCGCGGCTCAGCCCTTGCGCGGCGGTCGCGGGCCGCGCGGTCTATCGCCGCCCTCCCGCCCGGTCGAGCCGGCGCCGGCCGATGGCCTGCCCCCGCCTCCCGGTCCCCGGCGCTGCGGCCGGTCCTGAGCCGCCAGCCCCTTCTTCGTGCCCTGTGGCCGCGCGCCCGGCGCCATCCAGACATTGGCCGAACGCTTGCCTTCCCCGAACGGCTTCTTGGCTGCCGACTTGTCACCATCGGCAGATGCCGCGCCGCGATCGCCATAGGGTTTCTTCGGACCGTCGAAGCGCTTGCCGGCGCCGCCGCGCTCCGGCCTGTCCGGCCGCTCTCCGCGCTGCGGACGCGGTGCGCGCGTGTCCAGGCGGCCGAGGGCATCCTCGCGCTTGGCCTCACGGGCGCGCTTCTTGTTCGGCGCCGTTTCGCTGGCGGAAATCCAGTCGCCGCGCTTGATCGGCCGCAAATCCTCGTTCGGCTGTTCGGCCTCGACCGGCTTGTTGGAGAAGGGCTTGGCGACAGGCGCGTCGAAGTCGGCTCCGGCCTCCTCGATCAGGCGGTCACCAAGCTGGTCGCGCAGAGTCCGTCCCTTGATCTCCTGCACCGAGCCTTCGGGGAGATCGCCGAGCTGGAAGGGGCCGAAGGACAGCCGGATCAAGCGGTTCACGTCCAGGCCGAGATGCGCGAGGACGCGTTTGACCTCGCGGTTCTTGCCTTCGCGCAGGCCCAGCGTCAGCCAGACATTGGAGCCCTGCTCGCGGTCGAGACTGGCCTCGATCGCGCCATAGAAGACGCCATCGATGGCGATGCCCTGACGCAGCTCGTCGAGGCGCGCCTGATTGATCGCGCCATGGGCGCGGACGCGGTAGCGGCGCAGCCACCCGGTCGCGGGCAGTTCGAGGATGCGCGCCAGACCCCCGTCATTGGTCAGGAGCAGCAGGCCCTCGGTGGTGATATCGAGCCGGCCGACGGTGAGGACGCGCGGCATATCCTTCGGTAATCGCTCGAAGACGGTCGGACGCCCTTCCGGATCGCGGTTCGTCGTGACCGTCCCGGCCGGCTTGTGAAACAGCCACAAGCGCGTGCGCTCGATCGCCGGCAGCGGTGCGCCGTCGATCTCGATCCTGTCGGCGGCGGTTACGTCCAGCGCCGGCGTGTCGAGCACCTTGCCGTTCACCCGCACCCGGCCGTCGGCGATCATGCCCTCGGCGTCGCGGCGCGAGGCGATGCCCGCCCGCGCCAGCCGCCGGGCGATCCGCATCTTGCCCGGCATCGTCGCTTCCGCGTCGGCGCTCGCAGGACGATCCGTCCGTGGTGGCCGTCTTTCTTTGTCCGCAGGCCTTGGCTTGCGCTCGGCTTTCCCGGAATCATGAGCGAGCTGTCCGTAGCTGCGCGGCTTCGACGCCGCGCCGTCGCCGCTCTCGCTTCGTGGCCCGCCATGGGAGGCCATTCCCCGGCTGCGCGGCGTGAACGGCTTGCGCTCGCCGTCGGCGCCGGCGCCACCGGCGCGGCCGGTTCGCGGCTTGTCCGATGAGAGACGGTCACCGCGTGACTTGCCGGCATCCGGCCGATCGCCAGTCCGGGCCTCGGCGCGCGGCCGGAACGGGCGGTTTTCGCCGCCACCGCCACTCTTGCCGCCGCGCGCACCGCCGCCGTCACCCGGTTTGCGGCCGCGGCCTTTCCTGTCGTCGCCGTTCGTCGTATCGCTCATGCCATTGCCTTTGCTGCGGCGGACCCTGGCCTCGGGAACCCCTCAGATCGAATAAAATTTGCCTTTGTCCGGCATGCCGGATCGGCTGGAAAGACCGGTCTGCGGCGCGGCGAAGGGCGCGACGAGCTTCAGTCGATCCGCGCACCGACCGTGGATCGCTCTAACAGGTCGTCACCCCTGGAGCGAGAGGAACCCGACGGTGGCCAGTCAGAATTTCATGGATGTCGCGCTCGAAGAAGCCCGCGACGCGGCCGAACGCGGCGAGACGCCGGTCGGCGCCGTGTTGGTGCGAAACGGCGAAATCCTCGCCCGGGCCGGCAACGAAACGCGCCAACGCCACGATCCGACCGCTCATGCCGAAATCCTCGCTATCCGCGCTGGCGCAACGGCGCTCGGCTCGGAACGGCTGCCGGACTGCGATCTCTATGTAACGCTGGAGCCCTGCGCCATGTGCGCCGCGGCGATCTCCTTCGCGCGAATCCGGCGGCTCTATTTCGGCGCCAGCGACCCGAAGGGCGGCGCCGTCGAGGCAGGTCCGCGTTTCTTCAGTCAGCCCACCTGCCATCATGCGCCGGAGGTCTATGCGGGCATCGCGGAAAGTGCGAGCGCAACGATCCTGCGCGATTTCTTCCGCGCCAGACGATGAGACCGGCACGTCGCGCAACGCAATAGCCCGCTACGACCGGGGTGTCCCGCCCCGGTGATCAGAACGGCAGCAGGTTGCGGATTTTCGAACCGATACTGCCGTCGCTGCCGCGCATTCTCCGCTCCTTGACGCTCTCGTCCTCGCCCGGATCGCCGACCGGCGCCGTGGCCGCTGGCTTGCGATAGGCAATCGGCGGCTCGCTCAGATATTTGCGCTGGGTCGCGCTGCCCTGCTGACTGTCGCGCTGGCGCTGACGAATGAGTTCGCCGCGGCTGCGAAGTTCTCCAGGCGAAAGCGTGGTGTCGGGCCTGCCATTGTCGAATTTGTAACCGTTACCGCCCGCGCGATCGAGATAGGCTTGGGTCACGCCTTCCTTGCGCGCCGTCGCAACGTCGGCCGGCACCGGGCCATCGCCCTGATAGGCGGCCGCCTGCAGACGCGCCGCGCGCTGCTCCGGCGATTCTGGCCAGTTAGGGTCGCCAGTGGTGTTGCGGGTTGCCTGCGGCGGCGGCAAAATGCTGGTGTTCTCAGGCTTCACCAATTCCGGTCGCGGGGCGTAGGCGATCTGGGTGGCATCGCTGCTGCCCCCAAGGGAAACCACGTTGTTGAGATCGTCGAACAGCGTCTCGCCCTGCGACTTGCCGGTGCCGTAGGTCGGTCCGAGACAGCCGGAGAGGGCCAGCGCGACCGCGCCGATGGCCATCGCGTGAAACGCGAATCGAACTGTCTTCGTCATACGGTACGGCCCCCTAGCCGAATTTGCCGCCCTCATGTCAGCGGAGGGGCGGCGGCCGGCACTCGCCGGACGCGGCCCGCGCATGCCACGAAATTCAGGCGAATTCCGGGCGCATTTTTAAGCCGCTCTCCATCACCGCGCAAGCGCGGTTGGCAGTTTTACCCCGCCATCTTCGATGGGAGAGCCGTCCACCGGCGCAATTCACGAGCCTACCGAGAACCCTGGGGTCTCCTGGAGGACGCGCGCGGGGGTAACGCCCAATTCCCGCAAGGCCGCCGCGTCGCGCGCCGAAACGTCGGGGAATTGCGGATCCGATCCGACATCGTCGGTGATCTTCCAGGACCGGGCGCATTTCGTCCCTTGCGCCTTTCGGAAGATAACTGCGATGCCGGGCGTGTCGGCCAGGCGGAAGGCCTCGGCCGGCGCCGGCTCGCCGGAGATTTCGAGGCCGCTGGTGATGGCGATCTCGGCGAAATCGACGGACGCGGCGAGCGCGCGCAGATCGGCGTCGTCGAGATGGAGGACAGGTGCGGCCTCCAGCGACGAGCCAATGGTCTTTGCGCGCCGCTGTTCCTCCAGCGCGCCCATGACGACGCGGCGGACTCGGCGCAGCTTTTGCCAGCGGGCGGCAAGCGCGTCGTCGCGCCAGGCCGGATCGACATCGCGGAAGGATTCCAGATGCACCGACCGCGCCTCCGGATAACGCGACAGCCACGCCTCCTCCATTGTGAAGGGCAGCATCGGTGCGAGCCAGGTGACCAGATGGTCGAACAGCGTCCGCACGACCTGCAGCGCGGCCTTGCGGCGGACCGCCGAGGGCGGATCGCAGTAGAGCGAATCCTTGCGGATATCGAAGTAGAAGGCCGACAGCTCGACCACGACGAAATCGAGCAACGCCCGGCTGATCCGCTTGAAATCGAAGCTGTCGTAGCCCTTGCGGACCACCTCATCGAGCTCGGCGAGCCGGTGCAGCATCAGCCGCTCCAGCTCCGGCATCTCGGCCAGCGGCACCGTTTCACCGGTGTCGTGGGCAAGTGTCCCGAGCATCCAGCGCATGGTGTTGCGCAGCTTGCGGTAGCTGTCGATGTTGGTCTGCAGGATCGTCTTGCCGAGCCGCAGATCCTCCGAATAGTCGGAACTGACCACCCACAGCCGCAGGATGTCGGCGCCGGACTGCTTGATGACGTCCTGGGGGGTCACGACGTTGCCGAGGGACTTCGACATCTTGCGCCCCTCCTCGTCCATGACGAAGCCATGGGTCAGCACCGCGTCATAGGGCGCCCGGCCGCGCGTGGCGCAGGATTCCAGCAGCGAGGAGTGAAACCAGCCGCGATGCTGGTCGGAGCCTTCGAGATAAAGGTCGGCCGGCCATTTGAGGTCGGGCCGCTTTTCGAGGCAGAAGGCATGGGTCGAGCCGGAATCGAACCATACGTCGAGGATATCGCGGACCATCGTCCACTTCTGCGAATCGTGTTCGTTGCCGAGGAAGCGCTCCTTGGCACCGTCGGCGAACCAGGCATCAGCGCCCTCTTCCGCGAAGGCTTCCAGGATGCGAGCGTTCACCGCATCGTCCTTGAGGATCTCGCCATTCTCGTCGGCGAAGACGCAGATCGGCACGCCCCAGGCGCGCTGGCGGGACAGCACCCAGTCCGGTCGATCCGCGATCATGCCGCGCAGCCGGTTCTGGCCCGATGTCGGCACGAAGCGGGTGGCGTCGATGGCGGTCAGCGCGCGGGAGCGGAGTGTGTCCGGATGATCCAAAAGCATGGCCTTTGCAATGCTTTCATCCTGTATTCCATAACCGCCGAGATCCTTGTCCATATGGACGAACCATTGCGGGGTGTTGCGGAAGATTACCGGTTTCTTGGAGCGCCAGGAATGCGGGTACTGATGCTTCAGACGGCCACGGGCGAGCAGGTTGCCGGCCTCGATCAGCGCGGCGATGACACGCTTGTTGGCGTCGCCCTTCTTGCCCTTGTCGTCGATGACGCGCGCGGGACCGCCCTCGGCGTCCGGACCGAAGCCCGGCACGTCCTTGGTGTAGAAGCCGTCGTCGTCGACGGTGAACGGGATCGCCGTGTCGATGCCGCGCGCTTCGAGATCGCGGCGGGCGGCCATCCAGGCATCGAAATCCTCGCGGCCGTGGCCCGGCGCGGTGTGGACGAAGCCGGTGCCAGCCTCGTCGGTGACGTGATCGCCGGCGAGGAGGGGGACCGAGAACTCATATCCTCCGCCAACGCCGGCGAGCGGGTGAAAGCAGGCCATACCGAAAAGTGCAGTTGCTTTCACGTCCCTCAGTCTTTTCGTCCCGCCTTCCGGAACGCGCGCCTTAGCGAAAACGTCAGCTGCGAGAGCATCTGCCAAGATCAGTTTTTCGCCGTGCTTGGCCCAGCGTGGGTTCTCAGCATCTTCTGACGCTGTGACCTCATAGAGCCCATAGGCAATGCGTGGAGAATAAGCGATTGCGCGGTTGCCCGGCATTGTCCATGGCGTCGTCGTCCAGATGACGACGGACGCGTTCATGAACTCATCTGGATTGTCGCCACCCTCGCCGACAGTTCCGCCCGCCTCGGATACCGCGAACTTCACCCAGACTGTATCGCTCTCGTGGTCGTGGTATTCGACCTCGGCCTCGGCCAGCGCGGTCTTTTCCACCACCGACCACATGATCGGCTTGGAGCCGCGATAAAGCTGGCCCGACATGGCGAATTTCAACAACTCGCCGGCGATCACCGACTCGGCCCCATAGGCCATGGTCAGATACGGGTCCTTGAAGTCGCCCTCGACGCCGAGGCGGCGGAACTCCTCAGTCTGCACCCCCACCCAATGGGCGGCGAAGTCGCGGCATTCCTTGCGGAACTCGTTGACCGGCACCTCGTCCTTGTTCTTGCCCTTTGCCCGATACTGCTCCTCGATCTTCCACTCGATCGGCAGGCCGTGACAGTCCCAGCCGGGGACGTAATTGGCGTCGTAACCGCGCATCTGGAACGAGCGGGTGATGACGTCCTTGAGGATCTTGTTGAGCGCGTGGCCGATATGCAGGTTGCCGTTGGCGTAGGGCGGCCCGTCATGCAGGACGTATTTCGGCCGGCCCTCGGACGCCTTGCGCAAGGTGCCGTAGAGATCCATCGCGTCCCATTTGGCGATCCATTCCGGCTCGGCCTTGGGCAGGCCGGCGCGCATCGGAAAATCGGTCTCGGGCAGGAACAGCGTCTTGGAATAATCGACGGCGCCGTCGGAATCTGTCGTCTTGGTGTCGCTCATGATGTCAGCCATGTCGTCCGCCGCGATCAAAGCACGGCACAAAGGAAAAAAGCGGTGGTGGCGCGGCGGCCGGCAAACCCGGACCCTCCCCGGCCGAGCCGGTCAGAAGGCCGGGCGGCTAATTCGTATGAAAACGGAATGCGCGCGCGGACTGAGCATGGCTCGAGCCTTTAGCAAGTCCGGCCAGCGAAGGAAAGGCGGGCGCGGTGGCCTGCCTCAAGGAGGCAAGCGCCACGTTGGCCTGGCGGGCCGAATGATATAATTTCGAACATCGGGGTCGGCACGCTTGCTCGACGCCCCGTAAGGAGGTCGCGATGCCCCATCTCTTTCGCTTTCTCGCCCGCAACGCGCTGATCGGCTTTTGTGCCGCCGCGTTCTTCGTCGCCGTGCTGGCGCTTGCCGATATCGGCGGTTTCGGGACGACGATCGCCCGCTCGGATTCCGGCCCGCTGGCGATCGGGCTGGTCATCTATTTCCTCGGCCTGACCTTTTCGAGCGTTCAGATCGGCATGGTGATCATGCTCAACGGGCGCTTTCCCGACGATGACGAGGGGCCGAAGGGCGGCAAACGCAAACGCTTGGCCGGATGGTTCTCTCCGCCGGCCGCTCGCTCGCCGATTATGGTGTCGGCTCCGGCGCCGAGACCAAGGCAGGCCGGCTAAAACGCGATCGCGTTGTCCAGCGGCGAGAGCGGCGCCACGCCGGCGAGTACCGCCTTCGCCTCTTCGGCATCTCGGTCCATCTGGGCGACAAGGGCCTCGGCACTCTCGAAACGTGCCTCGCCGCGCAAAAAGGCGAAGATCGAGACGTCGACCGTTTCGCTATAGAGATCGCCGGAAAAGTCGAACAGGAACGTCTCGAACAATGTCGCGCCATTGTCGAAGGTCGGGCGGCGGCCGAAGCTGGCGACGCCGTCATGCAGCGTGCCGTCGGCGCGGCGCAGGCGCACGGCATAGATGCCGTGCTTCAGCATCTCGTCGGGCTCAAGCACCAGATTAGCGGTCGGATAGCCGAGGCTGCGGCCGAGCTTCTGGCCGTGGACGATCTCGCCGCGGATGGTCCAGCGATAACCGAACTGGCCGGCCGCCGCCGCGACGTCGCCGGCTTCGAGAAGCGCACGGATACGGCTCGACGAGACTGTTTCTCCGCCCTCGTCGGCGAAAGCCGGCACCAGCGTCACGCCGAAGCCGTGGCGCGGGCCCGACTCGGCAAGCGTCTGCGGGGTGCCGCCGCGCTTGGCGCCGTAGTGAAAGTCGAAGCCGGCAACGACGTGATGGGATTTCAGGCAATCAACGAGAACGGTTTCGACGAAGGCCTCAGGCTCCAGCGCGGCAAAGGCCCGGTCGAAGGGCTGCTCGACCACGGCGTCGAACCCAAGCGCTCCGAGAAGCCGCGCTTTCATTGGCGCCGGGGTCAGTCGCGCAACTGGCAGGTCGGGACGGAAGACCGTGCGCGGATGCGGCTCGAAGGTGAGGCAGACGAGCGGCCGGCCCTCGGCCTCGGCCAATTCGCGCGCGACCGCGAGCACCGCCTGGTGGCCGCGATGGACGCCATCGAAATTGCCGACCGCGACGACGCAGCCCGCGAGGCTCTCGGGAATGTCCGCGATGCCGCCAAGCCGCAGCGCGGCGCCTTTCGTCATGCCAGCGCCGCCATGAAAGTGCGGGCGTCGAGACCGCGTTCGCCCAAGACCCGCGCGACCGCCTCGGGGTCGGGGTCCGGTCCGCCGAACTCGTCGCCATGGACGCCGTCGGTAATCAGCAGCACGTCGATGCCGAAATCGTTGGCGCCCTTGATGTCGGTCATCAGGCCGTCGCCGATGGCGAGAATGCGCCCGCGATCGGACATGCCGGCCACGCGGGTCGCGACGTCGTAGATCGGCCGATGCGGCTTGCCGGCGAGATGGACCGTCGCCCCGAGCGCGGCATAGTCACGCGCCAGCGCGCCGGCACAGTAGATCAGCCGGTCGCCACGATGCACGACGAGGTCAGGGTTGGCGCAGATCATCGGCAGGCCAAGGGAATGCAGCCGGGACAGCAGGTCGCTATAGTGGGCGGGCGTTTCCGTCTCGTCGTCGTAGAGGCCGGTCGCCACAACCACCGCCGCGTCCGCCTCGTCGACCCGCTCGACGCCGAGCCCGTCGAACAGCTCGATGTCCCGTGCCGGGCCGAGATGGAAGACCGGCCCGCCGGTCTCCGCGATCAGCGCGCGGGTGGCGTCGCCGGAGGTGACGACCGCATCATAGGCATCACGCGAAAACTCCAGCGCATCGAGTTGGTCGATGACGCTGGCCGAGGGGCGCGGCGAATTGGTCAAAAGAACCACTTTGGCGCCCGCCGCGCGCGCCTCCGTCAAGGCGGCTTCGGCGGCCGGGTGCTTGCGCTCGCCATTGTGGACGACGCCCCATACGTCGCAGAACAGCGCCTCGTAGCCGCTAGAAATCTCGGCCAGAGCCTTTATCTTGCGACTGATGCCGGAATTACCGGGAGTGGTGATGTCCATCGACGGCCCGTTATCTTTCAACTGGTCGCCCGAGGCGATAGAGGGGGGCCGCCAGCGGGTCAAGGCACTGGCCGACCGGGCCGCCCGGCCGCGACAGGGTGCCCAATCCAGCTTGGCCAACCCATAAAAATCCTGTCATCCGTCGTTGCCGACATCTTGACATCGCGTCGCTCGCCACCCTATCTGCCTCGTCGTTAGCACTCTCCATTGGTGAGTGCCAAATTCTTCGAGCCGGGTCCCGTTCTGGGTCCGGCCGTATTCGTTCAACGAAGGGTTCAACGAACATGGCAGCTGTGAATTTCCGTCCCCTGCACGATCGCGTCGTCGTACGCCGGGTGGAATCCGAAGCCAAGACCGCTGGCGGGATCATCATTCCGGATACGGCGAAGGAAAAGCCCCAGGAAGGCGAGATCATCGCGGTCGGCTCCGGCGCGCGTGACGAGTCCGGCAAGGTCGTTCCGCTCGACGTCAAGTCCGGCGACCGTATTCTCTTCGGCAAATGGTCGGGCACCGAGGTCAAGCTGAACGGCGAAGACCTTCTGATCATGAAGGAATCCGACATCATGGGTATCGTCGGCTGAAGACGAGCGACGGCTCCTGAGCCGACGTTCCACAACGACATTCCAAGAAACTTCAAACGGCGCGGCCTTCGATGGCGCGCCCGGGAGAATTAAGACCATGGCAGCTAAAGAAGTAAAATTCGGCCGCGACGCACGTGAACGCATGCTGCGCGGCGTCGACATCCTCGCCGACGCGGTGAAGGTGACCCTCGGCCCCAAGGGTCGTAACGTCGTCATCGACAAGTCCTTCGGCGCGCCGCGCATCACCAAGGACGGCGTCACCGTCGCCAAGGAGATCGAGCTCGAGGACAAGTTCGAGAACATGGGCGCCCAGATGGTGCGCGAAGTGGCCTCGAAGACCAACGACAAGGCCGGCGACGGCACCACGACCGCGACCGTTCTCGCCCAGGCGATCGTTCGCGAGGGTGGCAAGTCGGTTGCCGCCGGCATGAACCCGATGGACGTCAAGCGCGGCATCGACATGGCCGTCATCAAGGTCGTCGAAGCCCTGCAGGCATCGGCCCGCAAGATCGAGACCTCGGACGAAGTCGCCCAGGTCGGCACCATCTCGGCCAATGGCGAGAAGGAAATCGGCGAGATGATCGCCGCCGCCATGCAGAAGGTCGGCAACGAGGGCGTCATCACGGTCGAGGAAGCCAAGACTGCCGAGACCGAGCTCGAAGTCGTCGAGGGCATGCAGTTCGATCGCGGCTATCTGTCGCCCTACTTCGTGACCAACCCGGAGAAGATGGTCGCAGAGCTCGAGGACGCCTACATCCTCCTGCACGAGAAGAAGCTCTCCAACCTCCAGGCGCTGCTGCCGGTGCTCGAGTCCGTCGTGCAGTCGTCCAAGCCGCTGATCATCATCGCCGAGGACGTCGAGGGCGAGGCTCTGGCCACGCTCGTCGTCAACAAGCTGCGTGGCGGCCTGAAGATCGCCGCCGTCAAGGCGCCGGGCTTCGGCGATCGCCGCAAGGCGATGCTCGAGGACATCGCCGTCCTCACCGGCGGTCAGGTCATCTCCGAGGACCTCGGCATCAAGCTCGAGAATGTCACGCTCGACATGCTCGGCCGCGCCAAGAAGGTCTCAATCACCAAGGAAAACACCACCATCGTCGATGGTGCCGGTGAGAAGGAGCAGATCCAGGCCCGTGTCGGCCAGATCAAGGGCCAGATCGAGGAGACCACCTCGGACTACGACAAGGAGAAGCTGCAGGAGCGTCTCGCCAAGCTGGCGGGCGGCGTCGCGGTCATTCGCGTCGGCGGTGCGACCGAGGTCGAGGTCAAGGAAAAGAAGGACCGCGTCGACGACGCGCTCAACGCCACCCGCGCGGCTGTTGAAGAGGGTATCGTTGCCGGTGGTGGCGTCGCTCTGCTGCGCGCCTCCAATGCCCTGACGATCAAGGGCGAGAACCAGGACCAGGAAGCCGGCATCACCATCGTGCGCCGCGCGCTCCAGGCTCCGCTTCGCCAGATCGTCACCAATGCTGGCGCCGAAGGCTCCATCATCGTGGGCAAGATCCTCGACAATTCGTCGGTGACCTTCGGCTACAACGCCCAGACGGGCGAATATGGCGACATGATCCAGATGGGCATCGTCGATCCGGTCAAGGTCGTGCGCTCGGCGCTCCAAGACGCGGCTTCAGTCGCCGGCCTGCTGGTTACCACCGAGGCGATGATCTCGGAGGCTCCGAAGAAGGATTCGGGCGGCGGCATGGGCGGCGGCATGCCCGGCGGCATGGGCGGCATGGGCGGCATGGACTTCTAAGAAGCCGTCAGGCTTCGCGGAAGACCATCAAGCCGCCCATCACTCCAAAGTGCCAAAACCGGGCAAGCCCGGTTTTGGGTGGCGGCATGGACTTCTAAGAAGTCCACCATAGCAGTCTGCTGTAATATGGAAGGGGCTCGGCATCGCCGGGTCCCTTTTTCGATTCCAGGTCGTGGCCAACGATTTATCGATCCATCTTCGGAACGCGCGCCGAGGAAAAGCGTTTGTTTTTCCGAAGCCTGGCAGTTCGCCGGACTATTCTCAAAGGAATGGATCGATGGTCGACAAGAACGAGATCAAGGGCGGCGCCAAGGAAGTTGGTGGCAAGCTCAAGGAAGCAGCGGGCAAAGCCGTCGGTAACGAGCGGCTGGAAGCCGAAGGTCAGATTGACCAGGTCGAGGGCAAGACCCAGAAGAACTACGGCAAGGTCAAGGATGCGGTGCGCGACCAAGTGAAGTGACCATTGGTCGCACCGGACTGACATCGAGGGCTGCTCCGACGCTGGAGCGGCCCTTTTGTTTCGCCCCTTCGCCAACGTCGGCGGGGATCGACCTGCCCACCACGCCCGTGGTTGCCGTCAGTGGATCCGCCCAGAGACCAGAGGTGAACACAGAGTTCCGCTTTTCGGCCACGTAGCTGCACTTGTCTCGCGCAAGGCCGCGGCTAAGTTTTAGCAAATGCTAATTTTCGGCCGCGGGAAATTTCCGGCCGCTCCCTTTCAGCCAACCGCAAGGAGGCTTGCTTGATCAATTTCACGCTTAACGGCGAAGAGAAGACGTTCGACGGTGATCCCGACACACCGCTGCTCTGGGTGATCCGCGACGCGGAAAAACTGACCGGCACGAAATATGGCTGCGGCATCGCCCAATGCGGCGCCTGCACCGTCCATCTCGACGGCATGACCCGCCGCTCCTGCATTACCCCGATCTCGACGGTTGACGGCTCCAGCGTTACCACCATCGAAGGGGCCGAGGGTCGCGAGGCCGAAGCGGTCCAAGCCGCCTGGACGGCGATCGACGTGCCCCAATGCGGCTATTGCCAGTCCGGGCAGATCATGTCGGCTGTCTCACTACTGCAGTTCAATCCCAAGCCGAGCGACGAGGACATAGACAACGCGATGGCCGGCAACATTTGCCGTTGCGCCACCTATGTCCGCATCCGCCAGGCGATCCATGACGCCGCCGCGAAGCTGGAGGGCTGACCCATGAATATCCAGAGCATCCAAACGACACGGCGCGGCTTCCTCGCTGGCGCCGGCCTCGTGATTGGCGTCAGCCTCGCCATGCGCGGCAGAGCCGCGGCTTCCTTGCTGCAAGGCGCGCCGGCCGGCGCGGCGGGACCGGTCCAGGATCTCAATGCGTTCGTGCGCATCGCGCCGGACGGCGTCGTCACTGTGCTGTCGAAGCATATCGAGTTCGGCCAGGGTCCCTATACGGGCTTGACCACACTGGTGGCCGAGGAACTCGACGCCGATTGGGGCCAGATGCGGGTCGCGGCCGCCCCTGCGAATGACGAACTCTACGCCAATCTGGCCTTCGGCATTCAGGGAACCGGTGGCTCGACCGCGATCGCCAATTCCTACGAGCAGATGCGCAAGGCCGGCGCCACCGCACGGGCGATGCTGGTCGCCGCGGCCGCCGAGGAGTGGAGCGTTTCGGCCGGCGAGATCACCGTCGCCAAGGGTCGCATCCGGCACGAGGCGTCGGGCAAGGAGTCCGGCTTCGGCGAACTCGCTGAAAAAGCCGCCACCATGGACGCGCCGGCCGATCCCGTTCTGAAAGACCCGAAGGATTTCGTGCTGATCGGCACCGACCGGCCAAAACTCGACACGCCGGAAAAGACCAATGGTCAGGCAGTGTTCACGCTCGACGTGCTGGCCGACGATATGCTGATCGCCATGGTCGCTCACCCCGCGCATTTCGGCGCAACGGTAAAGAGTTTTGACGACACCGAGGCCCGCAAGGTTCCCGGCGTCGTCGACGTCAGGCAGATCACGCAAGGCGTCGCGGTGTTCGCCGAAAACACCTTTGCCGCGCTTAAAGGGCGGGCGGCGCTCACGATCGACTGGGACCTCAGCGCGGCGGAGACGCGCTCCAGCGAGGCGATCTACGCTGACTATCGCAAGCTTCTCTCGGGCGACGGGCTCGAAGCGACCAACAATGGCGATACCGAAAGCGCCTTGTCCGCCGACGGCATCACCACCTTGCGTTCGGAAATCACCTTCCCCTTCCTCGCCCACGCACCGATGGAGCCACTTGACGCGGTGCTGATCCGGGCCGCGGATGGCTCGATCGACTGTTATAACGGCTCGCAGTTTCCCGGCCAGGACAAGGCGGCGATCGCCGATGTGTGCGGCGTCGATCCGGCCAAGGTGCGGGTCAACACCCAGCTTGCCGGCGGCAGCTTCGGCCGGCGCGCGCAGTTCGGGTCTCCCTATATGCGCGAAGCGGCGGAAGCGTTCAAAGCCTCTGGCATGACGCGGCCGATCAAACACATGTGGACCCGCGAGGATGACATTCGCGGCGGCTTCTACCGGCCGATCTACGTGCATTCGCTGGAAGGCGCCATTGATCGGGACGGCAACATCGTCGCCTGGGACCAGCAGATCGTCGGCCAGTCGGTCATGAAGAAGACCGACCTCGACGAGAGCACCGTCGAGGGGGCCGCGGATATGCCCTACGGGATTTCCAATCTGCGGGTGCGGGCCTACAATGTCGAGCTTCCGGTACCGGTGCTGTGGTGGCGCTCGGTGGGTCACAGTCACACCGGCTTTGCCGTCGAGACGTTCATCGACGAACTGCTGGAGAAGGCCGGGGAGGACCCGGTCGAGGGTCGCCTCGCCCTGCTTCAGAACGATCCTCGTCGCGCCAATGTCCTGCGCAAGGCGGCCGAGATTGCCGATTGGGGATCGCCCGTCGCCGACGGACGCCAGCGTGGCGTCGCCGTGCATAAATCCTTCAATACCTACGTCGCCGAGATCGCCGAAGTCTCGATCGGCGAGAGGGGCGAGCCACGGGTGCATAAGGTCTGGTGCGCCGTCGATTGCGGTGTCGCCGTCAACCCCAACATCATCCGCGCGCAGATGGAAGGCGGCATTGGCTATGGCCTCGGCGCGGTCCTCTTTGACCAGATCACCCTCGGCGAGGGCGGCGAGATCGTCCAGTCCAACTTCCACGACTACCGGTCGCTGCGCATCAACGAAATGCCCGAGGTCGAGGTGGCGATCATCGAATCCAGCGAGGCGCCGACCGGCGTGGGCGAACCGGGCACGCCGCCGGTCGGACCGGCCGTCGCCAATGCCTGGCGCCGCCTGACCAGCCAGCCGGTGCGGCAATTGCCATTGGTGAAGGCGCTGACATCGTGAACAACAGGATTTTCAAAGTGACATCAACGACGATTCTGACGAGCCGTTTGGCCGCTATGGTTCTGGCCGCAAGCCTCATCCTGGGTTCGGGACCGGGCCTGGCGCAGGACACCGCATCTAAGGCGTCCGTCTCGCCGGCCGCGGTAGCCGATACAGACACCGGGTCGCTGAAGTCGGTCGCCGACTTCGATTCCATCGCCGATGAGAAGGAGCGCTCGATCGCCATCTTCGAGGAAACCGGCAAGGTGCTCCAGGACCCCCGTTGCGTGAACTGCCACCCCCGCGGCGACTCACCGCTGCAAGGTGACGACATGGCGATCCACGAACCGCCGGTGGTGCGTGGCGAAGCTAATTTCGGCGCGCCCGGCATGACCTGCAACACCTGCCATGGGCCGGAAAACGCCGAAGTCGTCGCCCAGGCGGAGGACATTCAGTCGATCCCCGGCAACCCCAACTGGCATCTCGCCCCCGTCGAAATGGCGTGGGAGGGCAAGTCGCTCGGCGAGATCTGCGCGCAGATCAAGGACGAGAACCGCAATGGCGGCAAGACCCTTGCCGAGTTGGTCGAGCACATGGCGAGCGACGATCTCGTCGGCTGGGGCTGGAACCCGGGCAAGGGCCGGGAGCCGGCCCCCGGCACGCAGGAACAGTTCGGCCAGCTCTACGAGGCTTGGGTCGCCACCGGCGCCCATTGTCCGGCCGCGTAAGGCTAGGGCGTTGGACGGGCGGGTCTTTCGATCCGCCCGTTTTCTTTTTGGCACGGCCGCCCGCGACCCCTGGCTCCATCTAAACCGATTTTACGCCACCCGCGCCTCTTTCGATCCGCACGCGCGCCAGCTAAGCAAGCCGCAACGACATGGCAGAGCAGCGAGGGCATGAGATGAGCACCCGGACCGAAACGGATTCCATCGGCGCGATCGAGGTCGAGGCCGACCGCTATTGGGGCGCCCAGACCGAACGCTCGCGCAACAATTTCAAGATCGGCGGCGACCGCCAGCCGATGCCGTTGATCGTTGCGCTGGCCACGGTCAAGAAAGCGGCCGCGCGGGTGAACACCGCGATGGGCCGCCTCGACGGCGGGGTCGCCGACGCGATCGAAAAAGCCGCCGACGAGATCATCGCCGGCAAGCTCGACGACCACTTTCCGCTGGTGGTCTGGCAAACCGGGTCCGGCACCCAGACCAACATGAACGTCAACGAGGTGATCTCGAACCGGGCGATCGAAGCGCTCGGCGGCACGATGGGCTCGAAAAAGCCGGTCCATCCCAACGACCACGTCAATATGAGCCAATCGTCCAACGACGTATTTCCGACCGCCATGCATGTCGCGGCGGTCGTCGAGACGACGGAGCGCCTCTTCCCCGCGCTTGACCGGCTGCACGCCTCGCTCGACGCCAAGGCCAAGGAATATGCGTCGATCATCAAGATCGGCCGCACCCATACCCAGGACGCGACACCGGTGACGCTCGGCCAGGAATTCTCCGGGTACGCCGCCGCGCTGGAACTCTCCAAGAAGCGGATCGGCGATGCCCTCGACGGCGTTTATGCGCTAGCGCAGGGCGGCACCGCTGTCGGCACGGGCCTCAACGCGCCGGAAGGCTTCGACACCGCGATCGCCGCCGAGATCGCCACGCTCACCGGCGAGCCGTTCCGCACCGCAACGAACAAGTTCGAGGCGCTGGCTTCGCACGGGGCGCTGACCTTCTTCCACGGGGCGCTCAATTCGCTGGCAGCTGATCTAATGAAGATCGCCAACGACATCCGCTTCCTCGGCTCCGGACCACGCTCCGGTCTGGGCGAGCTGAATTTGCCGGCCAACGAGCCCGGTTCCTCGATCATGCCCGGCAAGGTCAATCCGACCCAGGCCGAAGCGATCACCATGGTCGCCTGCGAAGTCTTCGGCCATGACACCACCGTCACCGTCGCGGCCAGTCAGGGCCATTTCGAGCTCAACGTCTTCAAGCCGGTGATCGCCAACGCGGTTCTCTCCTCGATTCGGCTGCTGGCAGATTCGATGGAGAGCTTCGCCGAACATTGCGTGGACGGGATCGAGGCCAATGAGGACCGGATCAGGAGTCTGATGGAACAGTCGCTGATGCTGGTGACGGCGCTGGCGCCGACCATCGGCTACGACAACGCCGCGAAGATCGCCAAGACGGCGCACCAGAACGGCACGACCCTGCGCCAGGAAGCGGTGGCCAGTGGCCTCGTCTCCGAGGCGGATTACGACCGCATCGTCGATCCGGCGGCGATGATCCACCCCGGCTGAGGCGGCGGAAGAGCAGCTCAGGCCGATCGTCACCCTTCGTTTTCGATTGTATCGCTTTTGGTTGACGTTTCGTCGGCTGCAGCCCGGCTGTATTCGGCGCCCTCTTCGTTTACCTGGGGACATCGGAACATGGAGAGGGGCACAGGCCTCTCCCGCCAGACGGAGTCTTTCGCATGAACCCCACCCTTATCCTCGTCGGCCGGGTCCTCCTGTCGATCATTTTCATTGTCGCCGGTTTCGGCAAACTGACCGGTGCTGAAGGCTTTGCCGGCTATCTCGGGAGCCTTGGCTTTCCGGCCCCGCTCGCGATGGCCTATCTGACCGGCGCGTTCGAGCTGTTCGGCGGCCTGGCGATCCTCGCCGGGTTCCAGACCCGCGTCGTCGCGATCGCACTGGCGGCGTTCTGCGTGGCGACCGGTCTCTTGGCGCATCTCGCCGAGCCGAACGTTTTGATGAAAAACATCGCGCTCGCCGGCGGTTTCCTGGTGCTCGCCGGCTCCGGCGCCGGCGCCCTGGCTGTCGACAAGACCAAGCGCGAAAGCCGCTACGCCTGAGAGGCGATCACGCTCGTGCTTTGAACCGGGCGTGACCCGCGCAGGTCAACCGGCCTTCCGCACCTCACCGTCCGGCAGTTCGCCCGACGCTTCGGCGTCGGGCATCCTTGACCAGACCTTGACACGATTGCGACCATCCTGCTTGGCGTCATAGAGCGCCCGGTCGGCCCTTTTGAGCGCGTATTCGATCGCAGCATCGTCTTTGAGACAAGGAGCGACGCCGATGCTGATGGTAAACGGGATCGGCCCCTGCTCTCCCCAATCGTGCTCGAATCGGGCTTTTGCAACCGCTTGGCGCAATCGTTCGGCAATAACGATGGCCCGCTCCTCATCGGTCTCGGGCAGGAGCACGGCGAACTCCTCGCCGCCGAGCCGCCCGAAGATGTCGGATTGGCGCAGGATGCATTTGCCGGCGGACGCCATGGCCTTGAGCACCATGTCGCCGGCCGGGTGCCCCCTGGTGTCGTTGATCCGCTTGAAGCGATCGAGATCGATCATCAGGATGGAGAGCGGCCGTTCGTGACGGCGTGCAAATGCGATTTGGTGGACAGCCTGCTCATTGAAAGACCGCCGGTTCGGCAGTCCCGTCAACAGATCGATCAGCGCCTGGCGTTTTAGCTCGTCGATCAGCTTGGCGCGCTCGGAGATGTCGCGGATGAGGGCGGTGAATTCGGTGGCTCCGTCAACCGTGATCTTCGCGATCGAGATCTCGACGGGAAATTCCGTGCCATCCTTGGCCAGGCCGGAAATCCGCCCTCCACGCTCGAACATTTGCCGCGAGGAAATCGGCGACGTAGCAAAATTCTCCAAATGCTGACCGTGACGGTCATGATATTTTTCGGGGATGAGGGTGTTGAGCGGTTTGCCCTCAATCTCCTCGGCGCTGTAGCCGAACATCTCCTCGGCCGCGGCGTTGAACAAATGAATGCGCTGCTGCCGATCCACGGTGACGATACCGTCATAGGCCGACTGGATGACAGCGCCGAAGCGGGAATTAGCCGTCTTCAGCTCGTTTTCCAAGCGGATCTTCTCGGTGATATCCAGGCAGGTGAGCAAGACCCCGCCTGGCTCGCGGGCACCATTCAGGATCGGTTGCGCCGCAATGCGCCACCAGAACGTCCGACCTTCCAGATCGAAGGCCTGCACGATCTCGACCGGGGTGACGGTCCGAACGCATTCCTCGATTTGCGCCTCGATGTCCCGCCGTGCATAGCCCGGCAAGAAATTCCGGAGCCGAGCCCCGAGCCCGTCAGTCGCGGCGATACCCAGCATGCGGCGAAAGTGGCAGTTGCAGGCGAGGACCCGATCCGGTTTTCCACCATCGAGACCGATCACTGCGACGCTGGCAGCGATAGCGTCAACGACACCGGGAAGCTCGTCGAGCAAAATTTTCTTGATACTCACTAAGTTTTACCCCCAGGCCGAAGGGGCAATTTTTAGCGCAGAATCGTTAACGCTGCCTTGCCCGCATGCTCCGACGGAAGCGGGCATCACCCCCCTTGCCGGCGCGAGCGCACCCGAACCGCGGCGCGTTCCAGCATGTATGTTTCCGCTTCGATCATATGGCCGCGCATAATCATGCGGCACAGTTCCGGATCGCCCGCCTTGAGTGCCCGCAAAAGGCGCACCTGGTAATGCAGGCCGGTCTCGCGCAGGCCGGGATTGGGCTCCTTGTAGATCGCCCGGCAGACCGTCATCTCCCGCAACAGGCTCAACAAGAATCTGCCGATGAAGGCCAGCAACGGGTTGTCGGAATGGCGCGTCAGCTCTTCGTGGAAATCGAGCTCGGCGAGACGCTGGGCGTATTCCTCCTCCGCAGTCGTCGGTTCGTCCTCATAGAGCCGAATGGTGGATTGCAGGGCCTCCAAGCCTTCCGGCGACAATTTTCCGGCGACGCTCGCGGCGAGTTCCGGCTCGACCCATTTGCGCAGCGCGTAGATATTCGCGATCGAGGGCTGCTCGAACAGGAACAGATTGTCCAGCAAGCGGATCGCCTGATCCGGACTGACGGCCGATACGAATATGCCGCCGCCCGGCCCGGTCTTGCTGGTGATCAGCCCCTGAAATTCGAGGATCTGCAACGCCTCCCGCAGGGTGCCGCGCGAGGCTTTCAGATTTTGAGGCTGGAACCACTCCGGCGCGACCGGATCGCCCGGCCGCAGGCCATGCGCGACGATCAGCTCACGAAGCTGGTCGGCGATGATATCCGGCCGTTTGCGGCGTCTGGGACCCTTGTCCGAGACGCGCGGAGCCGGGACCATGGGAGCTTTTTCGTGCATGGGATCAGCCCCCATTGGGATGGTAACAGGCCACAAGGTGGTCCGCGCCGCCGCCAGGAACCGGCCCGAGGGGGGGGTGCCGGGATCGGCACACATCCGTCGCGTTCGGACAGCGGGCGTAAAACGCGCAGCCCGGTGGTGGGTTGTAAGGATCAGGCAGTTCGGTGTTGGCGTCTTCCGGAATCAAATCATGGCGGCCGGGCGCCGGGGCAGAGCGCATCAACAGATCGGTATAGGGATGGCACGGCACCGCGAAAACGCTGCGCGCCGGGCCGAGCTCGGCGATCCGGCCGAAATACATCACCGCGACGCGGTCGCTGACGCTCTCGACCACGGAGAGATCGTGGCTGATGAACACATAGGTGAGGCCGAAGCGGTCCTTCAGATCGTCCAGGAGGTTGAGCACCTGCGCCTGGATCGAGACGTCGAGCGCGGAGACCGGCTCGTCGAGGACGATCAATTCCGGCCCGGCGGCGAGCGCCCGGGCGATACCGATGCGCTGCGCCTGGCCACCGGAAAACTCGTGCGGATAGCGCTCGAGGAATTCCGGCGCGAGATTGACGGCGGCCATCAGTTCTTCCAGCCGGGCCGCGCGCGCGTCGCCCTTCAGCCCGGCGAGGTGAATCAGCGGCGCCTCGATAATGGTTCGGATGGTCTTGCGGGGATTGAGCGAGGCGACCGGGTCCTGGAACACGTACTGGACCTGACGCGCCAGCGCCCGGCGGTCGCGCTTGGCCTCCGCGACGAGGTCGCGGCCGTCCAGCGTGATACGCCCGGCGGTTGGCAGGTCGAGCCCGACCATCAGCCGCGCCAGGGTCGACTTGCCGCAGCCCGATTCACCGACGATCCCGAGGGTCTCGCCCTTTTTCACGTCGAGCGACAGGCTCTGCACCGCATGAACCGCCGGCTTTCGCCCGCCGAACAGGGTTTGCCCGCCGCCGAAGATCTTGGCGACGTCCGAGATCGCAAGAAGAGTCCGGTCAGACATCGGCTTCCCCCGGAACCAGAGGATGCAGGCAGCGCACCGCCCGCCCGTTGTCCGTACCGGTCATCGCGATATCGCCGCTTCGGCAGTCCGCCCGCGCCCTTGGACAGCGGGGGGCGAAGGCGCAACCCTCCGGCAGATTGTCGACCAGCGGCGGGCGTCCCGCGATGGCGTCGAGACGGCGCTCCGGTTCGCCGAGCACCGGCACGCACTGGATCAGCTTCGCCGTATAGGGATGGGCCGGCGCCGACAGGATGGCCTCCGTCGGGCCGGTTTCCACGATCCGGCCGGCATACATCACCGCGACCCGGTCGCAAATCGCCGAGACGACGCCGAAATCATGGGTGATAAACAGGATCGCCGTGTCGCGCTCCCGGCGCAGCCGGTTCATCAGTGCCAGCATCTGCGACTGCACGGTCACGTCGAGCGCGGTGGTCGGCTCGTCGGCGATCAACACTTTGGCGTCGTTGGCGAGAGCCATGGCGATGCAAACGCGCTGGCGCATGCCGCCGGACAGTTCATGCGGGAACACGTTCAGCCGCTCGGCCGGGTTCGGAATCCGCACCAGATCGAGGAGGTCGATGGCCCGCTTTTTCGCTTGCGAGCCGGTCATCCTCTGATGCGCGCGGATCGCTTCGGTCAACTGTTCGCCGACGGTGAACAGCGGATGCAGCGTCGACAGCGGGTCCTGGAAGACATAGGCGACGGCGGCGCCGCGCAACTGGCGTATCCGCTCGTCGCTGACGGCGAAAAGGTCTTCCGCGCCGAGAAAGGCCGCCCCGCCGGCGATCCGGCCCGGCGGCGTCGGCACCAGCCCCATGACCGACATGGCGGTGACGGATTTTCCGGAACCGGATTCGCCGACGAGGCCGAGACATTCGCCCTTCTTCAGAACCAGATCGATGCCGCCGACAGCCTTGTAGACGGACCCGCCGACATGAAATTCGGTGCGCAAATCCTGGATATCGAGCACCGCGCCCGCCGCCGGAACCGGCGCCTCGACGGGCCCATCGCGCATGATCGCGGTGCGGGCGACCGGGCGGGTCAGGGCGCCGGATCGCAGCCGCGGATCGAGGACGTCGCGGATGCCGTCGCCGAACAAATTGATGCTCATCACCAGCGCGAAGATCATCAGGCCCGGGATGACCGAGACATGGGGCGAGGTGAAAAGGATCTTGCGCCCCTCCCCCAGCATCGAGCCGAGGTCGGCCTGCGGCGGCTGGGCACCGAGGCCGAGGAACGACAGGCCCGCCGTCTCCAGAATCATCCAGCCGACCGTGGTCGACATGGTGATCACGATCACCGGCAGCACGTTGGGCAGGATTTCCAGGAACAGGATCTGCGCCGGGGTCTTGCCCGACAGGCGCGCGGCATCCACGAACTCGCGGCGTGACAACCCTAGCGTGATGCCGCGGATGTTGCGGGCGAAGAACGGAATATTGACCAGCGCGATGGCGTAGAGCGCGTTAATCAGCCCCGGCCCCAGCACCGCGACGATGGCCAGCGCCAGGAGAATGTAGGGGAACGCCATCACCATATCGATGCCGCGCATGACAAGACTGTCGGTGCGACCGCCCGCGTAACCCGCCACGAGGCCGAGCAGCGAGCCGAAGAAGGCGGCAATGAACGTGGCCGAAAGGCCGACCGCGAGGCTGACCCGCGTGCCCCAGATCAGCCGCGACAGGATATCGCGGCCGAGATGGTCGGTGCCGAGCGGGTGTCCGGCGCTGAACACTGGCATCAAGCGGTCGACCGGCGCGGTGACATCGGGATCGGCCAGTGGCAGGATCGGCGCCGCCAGGGCGATCAGCGCGATCAGGACGAGAACGACGAGGCCACCGGTGGCCAGCGTGTTGGCGAACAGCAGCGCGGCGCTGCCCGGCCGGCCGCGTCGGGCCTTGGGTTTGGGAGAGGCCAAGGTCGCGCCCGTCATCAGCGCAGCCTCGGATCGAGCAGGGTCTGCACGACGTCGGCGATGAGGTTGAACAAGACATAGGCGGCCGCGACGACCAGGACGCCGCCCTGCACGAGCAGGAGATCGCGGGTCGAGATCGCCTTGACCAGCATCGAGCCAATTCCGGGCCACTGGAACACGGTCTCGATATAGACCGCGCCGCCGATGACGAAGCCGGCCTGGATTCCGATCACGGGAATCACGCTGACCAACGCCGATTTGAAGGCGTGGCGGAAGATCACCCGGCGCTCGGTCAGGCCCTTGGCGCGGGCGGTCCGGATATAGTCCTGCCGCAGCACCTCCAGCATGGCGGTGCGCGTCAGCCGCGCGATCACGCCGGTCGCGACGACGGAGAGGGTCAAAGCCGGCAGGGCCAGATGATGCAGGAGGTCGAGGAGATCGCCGCCGCCGTAGATCGCATACATGCCGCTAACCGGAAACAGCCGCAGATTGACCGCGAAGCCGAGGATCAGAAGCAGGCCGAGCCAGAAGGACGGCGTCGATATGCCGATCAGCACCAGGAGGGTGACGATCTTGTCGGTCCAGCCATATTGCCGGACGGCCGACGCGATGCCGGCGAGAAGACCGAAGATCGAGCACAGGATCAGCGATGTGCCCGCGAGGATCAAGGTCGCCGAGAAGCGCTCCAGCACCTCATCGAGCACCGGCCGGTTCAAGGTGTAGGAGCGGCCGAGATCGCCCTGGAACAGATTGCCGAGCCAGATGAAATATTGCTGAGGCAAGCTCTTGTCGAGACCGAGATCCCGGTTGAGCCGCGCGACGTTTTCCGGCGTCGCGTAGGAGCCGAGGATCGCCGTCGCGGGGTCGCCGGGGATCATCGCCATGATCAGGAAGACGATGATCGTCAGCCCGAACAGAACCGGGATCGCCGCGAGCAGGCGTTTGGCGATGTAGGCGGCCACGGCGCGCGTCCCGGTCGGATGCTAGAACGAGCGCCGGCGGCACGAGGCCACCGGCGCGATGGAGCGACGCTTAGGGCTTCTTTACGTCCTGCAGCATCAGGAAGAAGGACGGCTGCAGCTTGAAATCCTCGACGGCGGCGGCAGTCACCGCGTTCTGCTTCCAGTTGGCGACGAACACCCAGGGCGCATCCTCATGGACGATCTTCTGCATCTCCTTGTAGAGCGTGGCACGCTCGCTTTGGTCCGTCACCTGACGGGCCTTTTCCAGGAGTTCGTCCACCTTGGGGTTGGAGTAGTAACCGGAGTTGAATCCGCCCTTGTCGGGGAAGGCCTCGGTACGCAGGGCAAGGAACGGCAGGGTGTCTGGATCATTGGTCATCCAGGCCATTTCGGCCATGTCCGCCTTACCTTCCAGGCCCGGATTGACGTTGCCGAGGAAGGTGTTCCACTCATAGGTCTCGATCGAAACATTCATGCCGACGGCCTGAAGGTCGGCCTGGATCGCCGTGCCCATGGCGACCGGATCGAGCATCCCGGAGCCGCCCTCGGTGACGTAGAAGGTGACCTCCTCGCCGTCATATCCGGCTTCCTTGAGGAGTTCCTTGGCCTTTTCCGGATCGTAGGGATAGGGCTCCAGCGTCTCGTCATAGGCCCATGCGAAGGCCGGCGGCGTCGGGCCAGCCGCGACATCGGCGGTGCCCTGCAGGATGTTGTCGACCAGCGCGGTCTTGTCGATCGCGTAGTTCGCCGCCTGGCGCGCCGCCTTGGACGAGAACGGCGCTTCCTTGGTGTTGAGGATCAGGAACCAGAGATGCGGCCCGGCCTGTTCGCGAACCGTGAAGTCGCCGGAGGATTTGAACTGCTGGAGACTGTCCGGCGGCACTTCCACCATGATGTCGAGCCCGCCCGACAGCATTTCGGCGATGCGGGTGTTGGCGTCGGTGATCGGCCGGAAGATGACCGCCTCAAGTTCCGGCGCCCCATCCCAATAGTCTTCATTCCGGGTCGCCACCATTTTCGCGTTCGGCTCCCATTCGGCGAATTTGTAGGCGCCGGTGCCGGAGGGATTGCGGCCGAAATCCTTGCCATATTTCTCCACCGCCGCGGGCGAGACGATCAGGCCGGTCGGATAGGCGAGATTGGACAGGAAAGGGGCGTAGGGCGCGTCGAGCTTGAACTCGACCGTCGTCGGATCGACCGCCGTCACCTCCTCGACGGCGGAGAAGAAGAAAGCGAGCGGAAAGGGCCCGGTGTCGGCGAAGGGATGATCTTCCTTCAGCATCCGGTCGAAGTTGAACTTGACCGCTTCGGCATTGAACGGCGTACCGTCGTGGAATTTGACGCCCTCCCGCAGCTTGAAGGTGTAGGTCTTGCCGTCCTCGGAGATGGTCCAGCTCTCGGCCAGCGACGGTTCGACCTCCAGCGTGCCGTCCTTGTAGCGGACCAACCCGTCATAGAGATTCACCAGGATGCGGAAATCGTTGACCGCCGTCACCGCCTGCGGATCGAGCGATTTCGGCTCGGCGATCTGACCGACCACCAGAACATTAGGCGGCGTCTGGGCGACCGCCGCCGGAGCCAGTGCCATCAATGCCGTGGCGATCGCCGCGGCCAGCCATTTTCTCATAACGCGCTCCCCTGCCTGCCTATCTTCCATAATTAATCATGATAAATTGCATGAAGGCAACGTGTAATTCATAATCAATTATATGGCGTCTCGGGCAATCTTGCCTGATATCGCGACAACACTTTGATTGAGGGGCGGAATTCGGATGCCTTCGGCGACGGCGCACATCGATCTTTCCCGCCTGCAAGCGCTTCTGGCCGGCGTGAACGGTTTCGGACGGAACCCGCGGACCCGCGGCTTCAACCGGATCGGCTTCAGCGAGGCCGACATGGCGGTCCGCGACTGGTTCGCCGATGCAATGGCCGCCGACGGTCTCGCGGTCCGCCGCGACGGCGCGGCAAATATCTTCGGCCGGTTCGGACCCGCCGACGGTCCCGCGATCATCACCGGATCGCATCTCGACACGGTGCCGGAAGGCGGTGCCTTCGACGGCGCGCTCGGCGCGTGCGTCGCTCTGGAATGCGTAAGAGCGATGCGGGATGCCGGGCTGAGCCCGACGACCGCCATCGAAGTCGTCGCGACGGCGGAAGAGGAAGGCCGCTTCGGCGGCATGCTCGGTTCCCAGGCGATCGCCGGCCAGGTGACACAACAATGGATCGATCAGGCACGCGACGCCGACGGCGTCACCCTGGTCGCGGCGATGCGTGCCCACGGCCTCGACCCTTGTGAGATCATGAATGCTGCGCGCGCGCCGAGTTCGGTGCGGGCCTTCCTGGAACTGCATATCGAACAGGGCCCGGTCCTCGAGGCGGCGGGTATCCCGATCGGCATCGCCGATTCCGTCTCGGGCATCAGCCATCTTTTCGTGCGGCTCGACGGCACAGCCAATCATTCCGGCACGACACCGATGGACATGCGCGCCGATGCCTTCGCCGGGCTGGCGGAGGTGGCCGGCGCGATCCCCGCGGTGATCGACGAAATCGGCGGCGAGCAATCGCGAATCACCATCGGCAAGGTCGATCTCACGCCCAATGCCCCGCACACGATTCCGGGTACCGCGGAGTTCTCCGTCATCATTCGGGATATTTCGGAAGCGATCATGCGGCGGTTGACGGACCGGCTGCGCAGCGAGATCGCCGCCGTCGCCGCCCGGCACAACCTCACCTCCGCCATCGAGGATAAAAGCTGGCTGCCGCCGGTCGCGCTCGATCGGGAACTGGCGAGCCTCTTGGCCGGGGAAGCCGCGAAACAGGGAATTGCCGTCCGCTCGATGCCGTCCGGCGCCGGTCACGATGCCCAGACCATGCAGGCGCTGTGTCCTTCGGCTCTGATCTTCGTTCCCAGCAAGGGCGGCATCAGCCACGCACCGGACGAAGCGACCGCTTGGCCCGACATCGAAAAGGGCGCCAACCTGCTGCTCGGAACGCTGGTATCGCTGGCCGTTTGATGCCCGGCTTTCGCCCGCCGCGTCCCTTGCTGACAACGTCCGTAATTTTTCCGTTTACGTAAAGGGAAACCAATTCCGTTTCTCGCGCGACTGCGTTATCGATACCCTCAGATAACGGGAGGTATCGACAATGCAGAAACCCTGGCTTCAGCACTATCCCGCCGACGTGCCGGCCGAGCTTCCAGATTTTCCCTACCGCTCGCTGGCCGAGTTGCTCGACGAGGCCTTCGCCAAACATGGCGACCTCCCGGCGTTCCATTTCATGGGAACGACTATGAGCTTTCGCGAACTGGACGAGCAGTCGCGGATCTTTGCCGCCTATCTGCAGTCGCTCGGCCTGGAGCAAGGCGATCGCGTGGCGCTGATGATGCCCAACGTCTTGCAATATCCGGTCGCGGTCGCCGGGGTGCTGCGGGCCGGGATGGTCGTGGTCAACACCAATCCGCTCTATACGCCCCGCGAACTGTCGCATCAGCTGAAGGATTCCGGCGCCCGGGCGATCGTCATTCTCGAGAATATGGCGAAGACGCTGGAGACCTGCCGCGCCGAGACGCCGGTCGAGCATGTGGTCGTGGCGACCATCGGCGACATGCTGCCGACGGTCAAAGGCTTCATCGTCAATTTCGTGCTTCGCAAGGTGAAGAAGCTGGTGCCGGGATTCGATCTGCCGGACGCGGTTCCCTTCAAGGCGGCGATGGCCAAGGGCCGCGACAGGCAATTCACGCCGGTCGCGTCGGACCGTTCCGACGTTGCTGTCCTGCAATATACGGGCGGAACCACCGGCGTGTCGAAAGGCGCGACACTGACCCATGGCAACATTATCGCCAATGTTCTGCAGTCGGAACTGTGGAACATGCCGGCCATGAAGCACATACCGGCGGGGGAGCAGCAGCTCACGGTTTGCGCGCTGCCGCTCTACCACATCTTCGGCTTTACCGTGAACATGATGCTGTCGATGCGCACCGGCGGTTGCAACATCCTGATCTTGAACCCACGCGACATCGCGGCGACGCTGAAGGAACTGAAAAAATACAAGTTCCACTCGTTTCCGGCGGTCAACACGCTGTTCGGCGCACTGGCCCGGCACAAGGACGCCGGGGCCGTCGACTGGTCGCACCTCAAACTGTCGCTCGGCGGCGGCATGGCCGTCCAGGCGGCGACGGCGGAGCTGTGGAAGAAGCGGACCGGTTGCTCCATCTGCGAGGGTTACGGCCTCTCCGAGACCGCGCCGTCGGCCTGTTGCAACCCGACGGACGCCACAGACTACAGCGGCACGATCGGCATGCCGATCCCATCGACCGAGTTGCGGATCATCGATGACGACGGCGAGGAATTGCCGATGGGCGAGCGGGGCGAGATCGCCATCCGCGGGCCGCAGGTCATGGTCGGTTACTGGAACCGACCGGACGAGACCGCGAAGGTGATGACGAAGGACGGCTTCTTCCGCACCGGCGACATCGGCGTCATGGACGAGCGCGGCCAATTCAAGATCGTCGACCGCAAGAAGGACATGATCAATGTCTCCGGCTTCAACGTCTACCCCAATGAGATCGAGGAAGTGGTCACCCGAATGCCGGGGATCGTCGAGGCCGCCGCGATCGCCATCCCGGACGAGAATTCGGGCGAGGCGGTCAAGCTGTTCGTGGTGGCGAGCGATCCGCAGATCACCGCCGACCAGGTCAAGGCCTTCTGCAAGGACAATCTCACCGGCTACAAGCGGCCGAGCGCGGTCGAGTTCAAGGACGAACTGCCGAAGACCGGGGTGGGCAAGGTGCTGCGGCGGGCGTTGCGGGACTGATGTGGCCGGGGCCGCTGCGGGAGCGGCTCTCACGCGGGGGATATTGCGGCGCGATCCGGGCGGCCGGCCATCCGATCCGGTTTGATTTTCCGAAAAGCGAGAATGCCCCTTCACATTCAGCCAAGCCTCGCATATATCGCACTCACCGGCGGCGCAGAGCGGCGCACGGCCATGACGCGGGGTGGAGCAGCCCGGTAGCTCGTCAGGCTCATAACCTGAAGGTCGTAGGTTCAAATCCTACCCCCGCAACCAAAGACAATCGCATTATCAGTGATTTAAAAGGCGTCCTCCGGGGCGTCTTTTTGCGTTCGCGCGCACCGTAGCAAGCGCGCAAGGTTGCCCGCTCCCAGCAGAAATCCGACGGCATGATCATCGACGAGAACGCACAAGCGCGACGAGCGTTCGACCCGGAACCGGCGACCTGGCCCCGGAGGGCGCGGTGCCGAAGAGTACGTGGGGAGACCCGCCGGAGCGCCACGCGACATCGGTACCCGGTTCCGCCGGCCGTAAGCATGGTTTAGGACAACATCATTCCGCCGAGAGCGGCAGTTCGTTCCAATGGGACGGATTGGCGTCCCCTTGTTCCCTCCTGTCTCGCCCCGACGACGAGATCATTCCTCGCACCTTTGCCCGATATGATCCCATTCCGCACGCTGAAGAGACCCGCAAGCCGCCGGACACCGCAGGCCGGCGACGGCTTTGGCCCGCCCGACCGCGGCACTTCCGCGAACGGACGGCGATGAGCGCGATACGCGACCGGCTGGCCAAAGCCCTGGAGCCTCTCGCACCGAAGCGCTTTGCCTATGCGCGCTTCGCGCTGGCCCTGGGGATCGGCCTTATCGGCGCCTTCGTGTTCCTGCGTCTGTCGTTGCCGCTGCCCTGGATGCTCGGGCCGCTGGCAGCGTGCCTCCTCGCCTCGCTCCTGCGAATGCCGGTTACCGCGCCCACAATCCTGCGACCTCCCATGACCATGCTCGTCGGGGTGCTGCTGGGAGCAGGCTTTACGCCGGGTATGGTGACCGGGATAGCGGATTGGCTTCCGAGCCTCCTCGGCCTGATGGTCTTCCTCTTCGTCGCGGCGGCGGCCTGTGTCACCTATTTCTACCGCGTCGCCGGTTTCGATCTGCCCACAGCCTATTTCGCCGGCATGCCCGGCGGCCTGATCGAGATGGTGACGCTCGGCCAAGCCAAGGGCGGCGATCCGCGGATCATCGCCCTGATCCATTCCAGCCGCATCATGCTGATCGTCTTCTCGCTGCCGTTCGTTCTCGACGTGGTGACCGGCGAACAGGTGATCACACGACCGACGACCGGGCTGTCCATCTTCGACGCGCCATGGACGGTGGAAGCATGGCTGGTTGTGACCGGGCTCGTCGGGATCGTCCTGGGACGAATACTGCGACTGCCCGCGCCCTATCTGATGGGGCCGATGCTGGCCAGCGGCGCGGTGCATTTGACCGGGATCACGGAGTTCCGCCCGCCCTACGAGCTGGTGGCGGCCGCGCAGTTGGTGCTCGGCACCGCCCTCGGCTGCCGGTTTGCCGGAACCCGGCTGACCGAACTCGCGCGGATTCTTGGGCTCGCACTGGGATCGACCGCCATCTTGCTGTCGATCACGCTCGGCTTTTCGCTGGGATTGAACCGCCTGATCGGTTTGCCGGTCCTCGACCTGCTGCTTGCCTATTCCCCCGGCGGCCTGACCGAAACGAGCCTGATCGCGCTGGCCCTCCATGTCGAGGTGGCTTTTGTCGCGACCCATCACGTCACCAGGGTTTTCCTGGTGATGACCACGGCGGGTCTGGTGTTCCGCCTGGTGGACAAATTTCGCGGGCCGAGCTGACGGCAAGGCTCATCCCGCACGCGCTGCAAAAGGGAGCACCGGTGCGCATGGCTGGGCGAACGGCTCGTTCCGCGCCAGACTGGCGGCTACGATTCGACAACGAGACGATAACGGGAAAGATCTCGCCATGACGCCCTTCCTCTTCAACACCACGCCGTCGATCGTGTTCGAGCCGGGCGCGGCCAGGCGGCTGGGGCCGATCGCGGCGAAGACGCTCGGCGCGCGCGTGTTGCTGGTCACCGACCCTGGCCTCCGCGCGCTCGGCCTCTGCGACCCGGCGATCGCCTCGCTGGCCGAGTCCGGCGCCGCCGTCACCATCTTCGACGACGTCGCGGCCGATCCGAAACTGTCGATTCTGGAGGCCGCGACCGACGCCGCCCGATCGGCGGAGGCAACCGGCATCATCGGCTTCGGCGGCGGCTCGTCCCTCGACGTCGCCAAGCTCGTCGCGCTCATCGCCGGCTCCGGCGAGAGCCTCGACAACGCCTGGGGCGTCGGCAACGCCAAGGGCCCGAGGCTTCCGCTGGTACTCGTGCCGACAACGGCCGGCACCGGCTCGGAAGTGACGCCGGTCTCGATCATCACGGTCGGCGAGGAGGAAAAGCGCGGCGTTTCCTCGGCGCTGATCCTGCCGGACATCGCGGTGCTCGACGCCGAACTCACCCTCGGACTGCCGCCGGCGATTACCGCGGCCACCGGCGTCGACGCCATGGTCCACGCGATCGAGGCCTATGCGTCGAAGAACGCCAACAACAACCCACTGTCGAAGATGCTGGCGCGCGAAGCCTTGCGTTTGCTCGGCGCGAATATCGAAGCGGTGATCGCCGAACCGGCCAATGTGGCAGCACGCGGCGCCATGCTGCTCGGCTCGATGCTTGCCGGCCAGGCCTTCGCCAATTCGCCGGTCGCCGCCGTCCATGCCCTCGCCTACCCGATCGGCGGGACCTTCCATATCCCGCACGGCCTGTCCAACGCGCTGGTGCTGCCGCATGTCCTGCGCTTCAACGCCCCCGACGCGGCGCATCTTTATGCCGAGATCGCGGCGGACGCCTTTCCGGCGCTGGAACGCGAGGAAAGCACGCAAGGCCGCTGCGCCGCCTTCGTGGAGGAACTCACCGCGCTGTCGAAGCGCCTCGGCCTGCCGCCGCGCCTGCGCGACGTCGGCATCGGCGAGGAACACCTGGCCAAGATGGCGGCCGACGCGATGAAGCAGCAGCGCCTGTTGGTCAACAATCCGCGCGATGTCTCGGAATCCGACGCGCTGTCGATCTACAGGGCGGCCTGGTAGGCAGGCGCCGGCGGTCCGTCAGCCGCCGGGCCAGGTGTCGGACAAGCGATATCCGCCGGGCCACGGATCGGACGGGTCGAGCATCAGTTGCGTCGTTCCGGTTATCCAGGCCCGCCCGGAGATCGACGGGACGATGGCCGGCCGGTCATCCACCGTCGTCAGGCTCTCGATGCGGCAGTAGAATTGCGATCCGGTGACCGACTCACCGACAAAAGCGTCTCCCGCCTGCATCTCGCCATGCGCCTTGAGCACCGCCATGCGAGCGGAACAGCCGGTTCCGGTCGGCGACCGGTCGAGCTTGCCGGGGCGGATCGCGACGGTGTTGCGCCCCGTGAGGATTCCGTTCTCCCGCGTCACCGGTTCGGTGAACTGGCAGAAGGAAATGTGGTCCCACTCTCCGTTCTGAGGGTGTCGGAAGCCGATCTGCTCGTTTGCGGCGCGGGTGATCCTCATGCCCGCCTCGGCCAGCACTGCCGCGCTTGCCGGGCTGATCCCGAGGCCGGCCTCGGCGGCGTCGACGAGCACGAAGCTGTCGCCGCCATAGGCGGTATCGACGGTCAACGTGCCCAGCCCCTCGACCTCAAGCCTGACGCCGAGGCGGTCGGCGAAGGACGGGACGTTGGTGACCGTGATGCGCTCCGCCTTGCCATCCCGGCAATCGGCGGCGATCTCCACCAGCCCGCCCGGCGCTTCCAGCCGGAAGCGGGTGACGGGTTCGCGCATCGGCACGATCCCGCTGTCGAGAAGAACTGTGGCAACGCAGATCGCATTGCTCCCCGACATCGGCGGCGTATCGGCCGGCTCCATGATGATGAAGCCCATCGCGGCATCGGGGTGCTTCGGCGGTACCAGCAGATTGACATGGCGGAAGACGCCGCCCCTCGGTTCGTTGAGGACGAAATTGCGCAATTCGCCGTCGGTCGCCACGTGGCGGGACTGGTCCCAGAGCGTGTCGCCCGGCGGGGGCGCCACGCCGCCGACGATGACGTCGCCGACCTCGCCTTCCGCGTGGCAGCCGACGATGTGGACGAGTTTGGAGCTGCGCATGCGTCTAGCTCCCGACGTGAAGACAGGGCTCGCCTAGCGCCTCCCAGCGCGGGGTCACGCCAAGGCCCGGCGCGTCCGACGCGCGCATGGTCCCATTCTCCCGTATCGGCGCCCCCTCGGCGATCGAGACGGTACCGTAGGAGTTGAAGTCGGTCGCCGAGAAGCTGAATTCGGCAGGCGTCGATTGCGCCAGATGGGCGATGGTGGCCGTGACGATGTCGCCGCCCCAGGTGTCCTCGATCGTCATCGGCGTTCCGCTGGCGACGCAAAGGTCGCGCATCAGCCGCGCTTTGGTCAGGCCGCCGACCTTCGAGATCTTCAAATTGACGATGTCCATGGCGTCGTCGGCCAGGGCACGCTGCAGCGTCGCGACACTGTCGATGACCTCGTCGAGCACGAAGGGCAGCGGGGTGCGCCGGCGCACCGACAGGCACTCGTCATAGGTCGGGCAAGGCTGTTCGATCACGACGTCGAGGTCTCGGACCGCCAGCACGACCCGCGCCGCCTCGGCTCGCGTCCAGCCGGTATTGGCATCGGCGACAAGAACCTCTCCATCCTGGAGGACCGAACGGGTCGCGCGAATGCGGGCAATGTCCGCGTCGGCGTCGCCGCCGACCTTGAGNATTGGCATCGGCGACAAGAACCTCTCCATCCTGGAGGACCGAACGGGTCGCGCGAATGCGGGCAATGTCCGCGTCGGCGTCGCCGCCGACCTTGAGCTGGAATTTGCGATAGCCTTCCGCCCGGTAGCCCTCGATATTCGCCGCCATCTCCGCCGAGCCCCGCTGACTGATGGCGCGATACAGCGCGACATGCGCCTGCGCCTTGCCGCCCAGCAGCTTCCACACCGGCAGGCCGGCCGCCTTGCCGAGAATATCCCAACAGGCGATGTCGAGCGGCGCCTTGATATAGGGATGGCCACGCAGAACCCGGTCCATATAGGCGTTGACGACGCCAAGGTCGGTCGGATCGAGGCCCAGCAATTGCGGCGCCAGCTCCGCCAGGCCCGCGCGCACGCCGGCCGCGAAGGCCGGCAGATAGGCTGAGCCGAGCGGGCAGCACTCGGCGTAGCCGGTGATGCCCGCATCCGTCTCGACCGCAACGACCGTGCTGTCGAAGATTTCGACGAAATGGCCGCTCGACCAGGTGTAGCGTCCCTCCTTCAACGGAAGGTCGACCTGCCACGCCTTGATGCCGGTGATCTTCATGCGGAACCTCTCATTCGCTGAACTCAGACGACCTGGAATCCCGTCGCAAAGGGATCGCGGTCGTCGATGAAGATGGTGTTGAGACCGGTCATCCTCGCCCAGCCGGCCACCGACGGGATGATCGCCGGCAGGTCGCCGACCCGCGCGTTCTCCTCGACGCGGCCGCGAAACAGCGAGCCGATGATGCTTTCATGGACGAAGTCGTCGCCCGGCTCCAGCCGGCCTTTTGCGACCCATTGCGCCATCCGAGCCGAGGTGCCGGTGCCGCAGGGGCTGCGGTCGATCGCCTTGTCGCCGTAGAAGACGGCGTTGCGGGCGGTCGCCTCCGGCCGGGTGGGCTTGCCGGTCCACAAAATATGGCTGAGACCGTTGATTTCCGGCTTTTCCGGATGGACGAATTGGTAGGCGTCGTTAAGGGCCTGGCGGAGCGCGCCGGACATCTCCACGAGCTGCCCGGCCGAGAACGCCGCCATGTCATCGAAATTTTCCTGGCTGTCCACGATCGCGTAGAAATTGCCGCCATAGGCGACATCGACGGTGAGCCGGCCGAGATGCGGACTTTCCACCTCCAGTCCCTCGCGGAACAGGAAGGTCGGGACATTCGTCAATCGAACCTCGGCGACGTATCCGTCCACTTCGGTATAGGTCGCGACGACCAGTCCGGCGGGCGTGTCGAGCCGGACCACGCCCGGTTCCCGTGGACGGATCAAGCCGTTTTCGAGCGCCATCGTCACGGTGCCGATCGTGCCATGGCCGCACATGGCGAGACATCCGGAGGTCTCGATGAAGAGGATCGCCGTGTCGCAGTCCGACCGCGTCGGGGGATAGAGGATCGCACCCGACATCATGTCGTGACCACGCGGCTCGAACATCAGGCCGGTGCGAATCCAGTCGTATTCGCGCAGGAAGTGGGCGCGCTTCTCGATCATGGTGCTCCCCACCAGCGCCGGCCCGCCGCCGGCGACAAGCCGAACCGGGTTGCCACAGGTATGACCGTCTATGCAAAAGAACGTGTGACGTGCCATTGGGAGAATGCTCCAGAGGGCCGGCTAGAACCGATCGGGCCGGAACGGCGCGACATCGATCGCCGTCGGTCGGTGGGCGACGAGGTCGGCTATGAGGCGGCCCGTGGCCGCCGATTGCGTCAGGCCGAGATGGCCATGGCCGAACGCGTAGAAGACAGTGGGGGCACGCGGCGAGCCCCCGATCACCGGCAGGGAATCGGGAAGCGACGGCCGATAGCCCATCCATTTTTTGCCTCCCGTCGTATCGAGCGCCGGCAGGAAGGCCTTGGCCTTGGCCAGCATGACGTCGGCCCGGCGCATGTTCGGCGGCAGGTGCAGCCCGCCGAACTCCACCGCCCCGCCGACGCGGATGCCGGAGGACAGCCGAGTCACCACGAAGCCGTGGCCGCCGAAGGTCAGATGGCGCCGAAGGTCGAACGCGCCGGGCGGCAGCGTCGTGTTGTAGCCCCGCTCGGTGTCGAGGGGGATCTTGTCGCCGAGCGATGCCGCGAGGCTTTTCGACCATGCCCCCGCCGCGATCACGGCTTGCTTCGCGCGGATCGCCGCCCCGTCGACACAGCGTAGAACCACACCGTCCTCGCCGGGCTCGACCGCCGTCACCTCGCCGGTGCGAAATAAAACGCCGCGTCCCCGCAACTTGTCGGCGAACGCCACGGCAAAATCGTAGGGGTCGGTGACCGACTGCCACTCGGGCAGGAAGGTCCCGTGCGAAAAGCGGGAGTCCAGACCCGGCTGCAATTGGTCGATGGCGTCCCTGCCCACATGCTCGAACCGGATGCCTTCCCGGCCGCGCGCGTCCCAATTCGGACGTGCGGCATCCCGTTCGGCCTCGCTCTCGTAGAGTTCGAGGGCGCCGTCGCTGACCAGCATGTGCGACAGCGACGCCTCCGCGACGTGACGCTGCATCTCGCTCCGCGCGAGTGTCATGAGCGCGACCTGCGCCGCCATCGAGCCCGCGGCCGCGGCGGGAAAACTCGCCCGCCAGAAGCGGAAGAGCCAGGGGGCGATCGGCAACAGGTAACCCGGTCGGATCGTCAGCGGTCCGGCCGGGTCGAGGAGCCAGCGGGGGGCCTTTCGCATGATCCCCGGCGAGGCCAGCGGCAGCACATCCGAATAAGCGAGCGCACCGGCATTTCCGCGGCTCGCGCCGCAGGCGACGTCCTCCCGATCGACGAGCGTCACCGTCAGGCCGTCCCGCACGAGCGCATGGGCGATCGAAACGCCCACGATACCCGAGCCGACAATGGCGACATCGACCCTTTGATCTGGCGATGGATTCATCCGATACCGGCCTCAGACGAAAGACGGAAGTTGCGGGCGGGTCGCGAGAGCGTCGGCGATCACCTTCTCCACCCGCTGGCGCTCGGCGCCTTGGAGCGGCTGACGCGGCAGGCGGACACGGTCGTTTGACTGGATAGCATGGACTTCCGCGAGCTTGATGTTCTGGACGAGGTAGCGCGACACGTCGAGATCGAGGAGCGGTCGGAACCAGCGATAGATGCTGAGCGCCTCTTTGGCGCGCCCCGCCTTCATCAGGCGGTAGATCGCGACCGTTTCGCGCGGAAATGCGACCACGAGGCCCGCCACCCAGCCGATTGCGCCGACCGCCAGCGCCTCGAAGGCCAGATTGTCGACACCGGTGAAGACGTCGTAGCGATCGCCGAGGCGGTTGATGATTTCGGTCGTGCGGCGGATGTCGTCGCAGGATTCCTTGATCGCGACGAAGCGCGCGTCGGACGCGAGGTCTTCCATCATATCCGGGGTCACGTCGACCTTGTAGGCGACCCGGTTGGAATAGATCATCGCCGGAAGATCGCCCGCCTCGACCACCGCCCGCAGCGTATCGAGCGTCTCCCGGCGGTCGGTGAAATAGACAAGGCTCGGGACAATCATCAACCCGTCGGCGCCGACCTTGGCGGCGGCCTTGGCGATGTCGCAGGATTCGGCTGTGGAAGCGGCGGCCACCGTCATCAGCACCGGCTTGCCGTTCGCGGTCGATTTGGCGATCCGCAGAAGTTCGAGCTTCTCCGCCAGAGTCAGCATCGGCCCTTCGCCGAGCGACCCGCAGACGATCAGGCCATCACATCCGGCATCCATCTGGATGCCGAAGCAGCGCTCGTTCTCGGCGGGGTCGAGGTCGCCGTCCTCGCGGAACTTCGTGGTCGCGGCCGGCATTACTCCACACCACATTCTCGTTCTCCCGTCTAAACAGCTTTTGTCGGATAGGGCGTAGGTCGGCGGAGCGACACGGACCCGCATTGCCATGAGCTTGGTGATTGTCCTGATTGGTATTTGTCGATGATCTACCGAAGAATGCGTAGGACGCCGGCGCGACCGTGCCAAGACCCATTTCGGCGAAACCGGGATATCGTGCGCTCTTGGCTCGCCAGGGGTTGCATCCAACATTCAAATTTCTTAAATTACATATCATGAATGTAGATGATTTGATTCAGGCTTCGGAAGAGGCGGCGGATCTGATGGGCAGCCTGTCGCATCCGCAACGGTTGCTCGTGCTCTGCGCACTGGCCGACGGGGAGAAGCCCGTGAGCCAGTTGCGCGAAGAGCTTGCGATCGACCAGGTGCGGATGTCGCAGCAACTCATGCGGCTGCGGGCCGATGGGCTGGTCGAGTCGCGCCGCGTGGGGACGACCGTCTACTACAAGATCGCTCGCAGCGAAATCTTGCTGGTCATCGAAGCCTTGCAAAAGGCTTTCTGCCCGGATGCTTCCGTCAAGCCAGGCTGTGCGGGCCGCGATCGCGGCGAGATCAAGGAAACATCGGCGGCTAACGTAAAGCCCCTGCCGCTCCCCCGGCGATCGCGGACGAAGTCTTGATGATCTCCGGAAAAGGTGGCGTCCCCGCGAAGAATGACGCCGGACGCTCGCTCGGCCGCCGCGCCCCGATCGTCGGGCGTGCGGCCGCGGCTCACGATGCCAAGCGTATCAACGCAAGAAATTCTTCCGCGCTGATTTTCGCGGACTGCTCCAGCCCATTCTGAATCTGGAAAGGAAAGATAGCCAATGACGCTTACGCGACACAGCCCCTCCCGCGGCAAGGGAAGTCCCGACATCTGGGGCTTCTATGAGGAAGACACCGGCTCCATCCAGTATGTCTGCGCCGACCCGGCCACGCGCAAAGCGGCGTTGATCGACGTCGTGCTGAACTTCGATCCGAGCGAGGCGCAGACATCGACCGACAGCGCCGACGAGATTCTCGCCCATGTGAAACGGGAAGGCCTGGAGGTCGAGTGGATTCTCGACACCCATCCGCATGCCGATCACATGATGGCCTCGGCCTATCTGAAGGAGAAACTCGGCGCGCCAACCGCCATCGGGGCGAAGGTCAAGGAAATCGCCTCGCTCTGGGAAGGCCTCTACAACTTGCCCGGCGGCTTCGATCCCGAGCGGGACATCGATGTCCTCTGGGACGACGGAGCGAGTTTCAAGATCGGCGAACTGGACGTCCGGGTGATGCTGTCGCCAGGCCATACACTCGGCTCGATCACCTATGTCGTCGCCGACGCCGCTTTCGTCCATGATACGTTGATGTACCCCGACAAGGGCTCGTCGCGCGCGGACTTTCCGGGCGGTTCGGCCAAGGAGCTCTGGGGCTCGATCCAGGCAATTCTGGCGCTTCCCCGCGACACGCGCCTGTTTGTCGGCCATGACTATGGCTCGGACGAGCGCGACGGGCCGGCCTGGGAAGCCACCGTCGACGAGCACAAGCGCGGCAACGTCCACGTCAAGGACGGGACGTCCGAGAGCGCGTTTATCCAGACGCGCGAGAAGCGGGATCGCACACTCCCCCTCCCCGATCGGATGCTCCACGCCCTGCAGGTGAATTTGCGCGGCGGCCGGCTGCCGCCCGCCGAAGACGACGGCAACCACTATTTCAAGATTCCCGCAAACCGGTTCCAAGGAGGCAATTGATGGCCATGGGTATTAAAGACTTCATCGCCGCCGCAATGGCGACGGCAGGCTCTGTCTCGCCGCGCGACGCGCATGGCGCCGACGCCGTCATCCTGGATGTGCGCGAGGCCGGAGAACTCGCGCAGACCGGCCGCGTCGCCGGGTCTGTCCACGTTCCCCGTGGGTTTTTGGAAGCGCGCGCCGATCCCTCGGCCGAGACCGCCGATGCCGGATTGACCGCGGCGCTGGACAAGAACCAGCCGGTCTATGTGCTGTGCGCTTCCGGCGCTCGCGCGGCCATGGCAGCGAAGACGCTCACCGACATGGGCTACACCGCCAAGAGCATCGAGGGCGGCTTGAAAGGCTGGCGCGAATGCGGCCTGCCGGTCGAGACGCGCTGATACCTCTCTGAGTCCGTCAAGAACCAACAGGAGCGCCTGCCGAGCTGGTGGGCGCTCCACTGCCGCCGAAAGCTTGCCCGATGGCCCTCGACCTCTCCCAGTATCTGCTCGGCGCCTTTTCAGGCTCGCTCGTCGGCTTCACCCTCGGCTTGTTCGGCGGCGGCGGCTCGATCCTGGCGGTGCCGCTTCTGGTCTATCTCGTCGGCGTGCCCGGCGCGCATATGGCGATCGGCACCAGCGCCCTGGCGGTCGCCGCCAATGCCGCGGCGAACCTCATCAGCCACGCCCGTCATGGCAATGTGAAGTGGCGTTGCGCCGCGCTCTATAGCGGCGCCGGCGTCCTCGGCGCGCTCGGCGGCGCGGCCGTCGGCAAGGCCATCGACGGTCAGCAATTGCTGTTTCTGTTCGCCATCCTGATGCTCGTCGTCGGGGTCTTGATGTTCCGCCGCCGGGGCAGCACGGGCGATGCCGGCGCCGAGTGCAACCGCGAGAACGCGCCGAAAGTGCTGGGCTTCGGCGCCGTCACCGGCGCCTTCTCGGGTTTCTTCGGCATCGGCGGTGGTTTTCTGATCGTCCCGGGGCTGATCGCCTCCACCGGCATGCCGATCCTCAACGCGGTCGGCTCCTCGCTGGTCGCCGTCGCCGCTTTCGGCCTGACCACCGCCTTGAGCTACGCCTTTTCCGGTTACGTCCTGTGGACGCTCGCCCTCGTCTTCATCGCCGGGGGGATCGCCGGCGGCCTGGTCGGCGCCACCGCCGCGCGGGGGCTCGCGGAGAAGAAGGGCGCGCTGAACATGGCCTTCGCCGGGCTGATCTTCGTGGTCGCCGTCTATATGCTCTACAAGAGCACCATGACCTGGCTGGCTTAGAGTCGCGAGGCTCCAGCCGGCGTCTTCGTCTGCGCGCAGCTTGGCGCGAAGCTTCGGCCTGATGATGCGGGCCGCCTCGGTGGCGGCCCATTTTCCAGATGCTTTGCAAGAAGAGGCGCTCTCATGGTCCCGGTCCAGCTATCGTATTATTCCGACATCCTGTGCATCTGGGCCTATGCCGCTCAGCGCCGCCTCGAGGCACTGGTGGAGAAATTCGGCGCCGACCTCGCGATCGACGCGCATTTCTGCCCTGTCTTTCCCGACGCCTGGGGCAAGATCGAGACGAACTGGAAGCATCGTGGCGGCTTTGAGGGCTTCAATCGGCACATCAACGAGGTGGCGAAGAAGTTTCCCCACATCGAGGTTCACGAGCGCCTGTGGCTCGAAACCCGGCCGCGAAGTTCTGCAAGCGCCCACCTGTTCGTCAAGGCTGTCGAACTGGTCGAAGCCGACGCGACGGGCGGCGAGGCCGAACAACTGCCTTATCTCGACCGGCTTTCCACACGCGCCAGTTGGGAGTTGCGCCGCGCCTTCTTCGCGTCGGCGAAGGATATTTCCGACTGGCGGGTCCACGAGGAGATCGCCGATCGTCTCGGCATCGACTACAGCAGCGTCGACCGCAAGATCCGATCCTCCGAAGCGCTGGCGCAGCTTGCCGCCGACGACCAGATGAGCCGCAAGCACGGCGCCGAGGGCAGCCCTACCTTCCTGCTCAACGAGGGCCGGCAAAAGCTGTTCGGCAATGTCGGCTACCGACTGCTCGAGGCGAATGTCCACGAACTGTTCCACAACAAGGCGGCAAACGACGCCAGCTGGTGCTGAGACGCCGCCCGACCGGGCTCGGCACCGCCCATCAAACGATGGCGTTTCGGACGGCGCGAGCGCGTTCGTCATCCCGGTAGGGTTTTCGCAGGAAAGGCTTGAGGGCATCGTCACCCGCGGAGGCAACAATCTGGCCGCCATAGCCGGAGGTGAACAAGACCTTCAATTCCGGACGCCGGCGCTGCGGGTCAGCGCCTGTGTTTAACCTGCACTGAAGCGGCGCAGATCGTCTGCGTCTGCAACCGTCAAGCCGCAGCCTCGAACCGTCTCTGCCACTGACGAGACCAGACCAGCGTTTCTGCCTGCCAGCGTGCCATCCGGCCGGAATAGATTGTTCTCGAAACCGACCCGCGCGTGCCCTCCGAGGAGCGCCCCCGCCGTTACGCAGGCCGTTTCATGCCGGCCGAAGGCACAAACGCTCCAGTGTGCGAAGCGCGGCATTCCGGGTGCCAGGAACGGCAGGAGGTCCGCCGGCGTCGACGTCTGGCCGACGCTGTAACGGCCGAGCACGTAAAGGACGGGAATGCGATCGAAGGGAACGAGGCCTCGCCGCCACATGGCGTCGAGCCGCAGTGCCTCATCCGGCGCGTAGAGAATGATCTGGGGGGCGACGCGCTCGCGCTTCAACCAGGCGAGCAAATCGGCGAACGCCGCTTCCTCGCTGTCGTCGGGCACGAGCTCGCGCAGCGCCAGCGACACCGCCTCGGGCTTGACCTCGCGCACCACGCTTCGCTGCTCGGCGGGCGTATAGATCCCCAGAGCTTCGCTGGTGATCTGAATGACCATGCGATCGCCCACCACCTTGTGAATAGCCGCGATGGCGTCGCGATAGGCGCCGGCGTCGAGGAGATGTGTCCCATCTAATCTTCGTACGTGGACGTGGATCATCGCCGCGCCGGCGTCCAGGCACTCGGCCGCGGTGTGCGCCAGTTCCCGCGGCGTCAGCGGAATGGCCGGATGGTCGGCCTTGATGCGACGTCCGCCATTGGGAGCGACCGCGATGGCGACGGGCTGCGGGAAAGAGAGGGATTCCATTTGGGCTACTCGCTTGAACGATGACCTGTTTGAATCTTTTCTATCATCACTGAAACATTTGTTGCAATGATCGTCGCTGCGGCGTACAGCTGACAACCATGGATCAGGGACCTCTTACCAAAGAGATCGTCAAGGCGTTCGGCGCAATGTCGCCGCAGCTCCAGACGGCGGCGCGATACGTGCTCGACCACCCCAGCGATGTGGCCCTCCTGTCGATGCGGGAGCAGGCCCGGCAAGCCGGCGTCCAGCCCGCGACCATGACGCGTCTCGCCAAGCATCTGGGCCTGGACGGGTTCGACGACATCCGAGAAATATATGCGGCCGCCGTACGGGACGGGCACCTTGGCTTTGCCGGCAAGGCCGGGGCGCAGGTCGCGGGCCAGAAGCTGCGGGGCGACAAGGCTCTCGCGGCCGAGATGCTGACGTCCATCGGGCGTCAGATCGAGGCGCTCCGGTCGCCGGACAATCTGGAACGCATCGCCGCCGCCGCCAAGGTGCTCGCCGCGGCACGTCGGGTCTACTGCCTCGGCTTGCGCTCCAGTCACGCGGTCGCCTGGCACTTTCATTACGTGCTGACACTGATCGGAGAGCGCTCGATCCAACTCGACGGGATCGCCGGCACCGGCGCCGACGCATTGGCCACCGCTACGGCGGAGGATGTCCTTCTCGTCACGAGCGTCCAGCCCTATACGCGCCAGACGGTCGAACTCGCCGAGCATGCCTCTCGGCGTGGCGTGAAAATCGTCGCGATCACCGACAGCGCGGTCGCCCCGCTCGCGCAAACCGCGACCTGCGTGATGGTCGTACCGACGAGCAGCCCGTCCTTTTTCCACACCATGGCGCCTGCCTTCGTGATCGCCGAGATCCTCGCCGCGATCATGGCCGGCCATGACGACGACGCGGCTCTCGCGGCGCTGCGTCGGACCGACGAACACCTTGCGTCCCTCAACATCCACCTGAAGCCGAAGCAGGCAAAGAGACCGTCATGAGCCACATTCTCCACCGTGCCGCCAATGCCGTGATGCCCGTCGCCGTCGCGGGGCGAGGCATCGAGCTGTTCGATCGCGACGGCAAGAGTTACATCGATGCTTCGGGGGGCGCGGCCGTCTCCTGCCTCGGCCATGGCCATCCTGACGTCATCGCCGCGCTCCACAAGCAGCTCGACACGATCGCCTACGCCCATACCGGCTTCTTCACGACCGAGGTCGCCGAGCGTTTGGCCGATCGCCTCGTTGAGGACGCGCCGGACGGGCTCGACCACGTCTATCTCGTCAGCGGGGGCTCGGAGGCCGTCGAGGCGGCGCTCAAGATGGCGCGCCAGTATGTCGTGGAGAAGGGCGAACCCAAGCGCCGCCATATCATCGCACGCAAGCAGAGCTACCATGGCAATACGCTCGGTGCCCTGGCGACGGGCGGCAATGAGTGGCGTCGGGCGCAGTTCCGCCCGCTACTGATCGAAACCCACCACATCGACGCCTGCTACGCATACCGTCTGCGCGAAGACGGCGAGAGCGACGCCGACTACGCCGCCCGTTCCGCCCGGCAGCTGGAAGACAAGATCCTGGAACTCGGCGCCGACGAGGTCATCGCCTTCGTCGCCGAGACCGTGGTCGGCGCGACCGCCGGGGCCGTGCCGCCGGTCGGCGATTATTTCAAACGCATCCGCGAGATATGCGACCGCTACGGCGTCCTTTTGATCCTCGACGAGGTCATGTGCGGCATGGGCCGGACGGGCACGCTGCACGCCTGCGAGCAGGACGGCGTCGCGCCGGACCTGATGACCATCGCCAAGGGCCTCGGCGGTGGCTACCAGCCGGTCGGCGCGGTGCTTGTGTCGGCACAGATCTTCGAGGCCTTTTCGAAGGGCTCGGGCTTCTTCCAGCACGGCCATACCTATATGGGCCATCCGATGGCCGCAGCCGCGGGCCTTGCCGTTCAGGACATCATCCGCCGCGACGGTCTCCTCGATAACGTCGTGGCCATGGGCGAGTGCCTGAACCGGCGCCTCGTCGAGCGGTTCGGCAATCACCATCACGTCGGCGACATCCGCGGGCGTGGCCTGTTCCGGGGCATCGAGCTGGTCCGCGACCGCTCGACCAAGGAGCCCTTCGACCCGAAGCTGAAGCTCCACGCCCTTATCAAGCGCGAGGCGATGGGGCGTGGGCTGATGGTCTATCCGATGGGCGGTACGATCGATGGCGTCCAAGGTGATCATGTCCTCCTCGCGCCACCGTTCATTGTCGACGAAACCCAGATAGCAACGATCGTCGAGCGTCTCGGCGACGCCATCGATGCGGCTCTCGAAGGCCTGCCGGGCAACCTTACGCGGTAAGGAGAAGATTCCGCATATTATACTTGCCATACCCACATCGATCATCTATGTAGGGTCCACACGGAGTTAGGTCGATGTCGGGGCTTTCAAACCGCCACTTCCACGACGAAGCCGCCGCCTACGGTAGTGTCCGCTTTGATGGTGGAAAATCGGACCTCGAATGGTGTGACGGAAGTGGCCACCGGATTGGCCGGCTAAGGTGGAGTTGCGAGACTTCAACCTGACCGGAG